>MTNI01000224.1 GCA_002011415.1 Candidatus Acetothermia bacterium JdFR-47 | reverse complement strand
ATGGACTGTCCGGGGGCGAGCTCGCCCACCGCAAGAGGTGCACTGGTACATCCGCAGTCGGGGATGGGGGCCCGGGTGAAGTGAAGGACGGCATCCCCCACATTGGTGAGGACGAACGCGTGCTCTACCACATACCCCTCGGTTACCTCGCCGAAATCGTACACAACGGAGTCCACAGCCAGGCGGGAGGTCGCAAATGCCAATACCCCGATTCCAACAGCCCATAGAACAAGCACTGCACACATCCTCACGCCAGCCCTCCTGGGTTTAGGCCGTTACTCCCCCCGCCCCAACCGCACTCAGTATGTGATGTGTTAACCGCCGTCTCACAGCCGCGCTGACCCTGGCCATGGAGGTTACCGGGCAAACTCCAAGTATGTACTCTGCCTTCCACTCCTTGATCTGCATGAGATACAAGACCTTGCACCCTCACCAGATGCGAAGGCCGAAGAAGCCCGTAATAAACTTGAGGGAAACATAAAGAAAATAAAGTCCAAAGATAAGTTTCAAGGTAGCGGGCTTAAAGCGCTTGATGATCCGTGCTCCAACTTGAGCGCCGCNNATCGTACCCAGGGCGAGAAGCAATCCNGCCGGCAAATCCACGTACCCTTGTGCTAACTTGATGCTCCCCCCTATCACAGCCAGCGGGATCATGGTAGCAAGAGACGTCCCCATGGTGACGTAAACTGGAGCACCGAAGAGGTAGATCAAACCTGGAACTAAGGCGTACCCACCTCCTAGACCAGCTATTCCAGTAGCCACTCCAACTGCAAAGCCAAAGCTCGCAAGCCCCCACCGAGGGCCAGATATTNTGCCCCCTCCCCTCTCAGGTGCCCTGCGTTGGCAGACGCCCTCCCAGATCATGCGCGCGGCGGGCCAAAGGAACACAACGCCCAAAACAAGTCCCAAGGCCTCCGTTTGATGCACAAACAGGAGGAAAAGCCAAGAGCCCAAGATCACGCCCAGGATGCCGCCTCCACCAAGCCACAGCGCAGCATTGACGTCCAAGTTTCGCCTCTTGAGGTGCCCCCAGNCACCGGAGACCGCGGTGAATATCACGGCAAAGAGGGTGGTGCCCACGGCGACTGGCGTCTCGAATCCCATCCAGAAATGAATTACCGGAAGCATCACACTACAACCACCTGTCCCAATAAGCCCGCCCAAAAGGCCGGCGGCGGAACCGATGAGTACCAAAGCAATTCCCACCCCAAGGGTCATCTGGNCACCCCCCAATAAAAGCAAAAGGGNCAGAGCTCGCGCCTCATACAGGCTCCTTTTCGCAGGAGAGAGTCTCAAGGCAGCGGAGAAGGCGGGGGATCTCAGGGCTCGCCAGGCTCCAGATGATCCTGACCCCCTTCCGGCGGGAGGTGATCAGTCCGGCCCGGGAGAGGACCGCCAGGTGCCGGGAGATCACGGAGGGATCGAGCTCCAAAAGCGGCACGAGCTCACAGCCGCAGCGCTCGCCCTGTTCCAGGACGTGAAGAATACGCACGCGAACCGGGCTCGCCAGGGCCTTGGCCAACATGGCCACGCGGAGGTCCTCATCCATTTGGACTCCTTGCTTTGTTGTGCAATCTTGCAAACAAGTTAGCGAACTCTCCCCTGTTTATCAAGTCCGGGAACCTGGTAGCGACCTCGTCGCCCTGACCGCAGGGCACACCCTTACATTCGCGTTAATCGTCCGTCTTCGCCTCGGAGGTTTTGGGTCGTATCGTCATCCAGGTGCGCTGCCCCTGTTTGGTCTCTACATCGATGGGCTCCTTGAACTTCCTGGCCTCCCCGAGTTCCCAGGCGTAGAGCTTTTCTCCCCTCGCGTACTCCCTGAGAAACCGCTCGTCGGCTAGGTGCCTGTCCTGATGTTCTCGCAGTTCCTCCACCGTGAAGGGACCCCTCGTGCCCAAGATCTCCACCGTGCCGATGAGCTTTCCCTTGCTTATTACCCCTACCTTCCCCTTCACCCTCGTGGGGTAGCGGCGGATCTCCCAGCGTTTTTTGCCCTCCACGATGTAGGTCGCNTATGGCTCCATCACCCGGAACCCCCGCTCGGGGAGGGCGTCCGCCCGGAAAAGCGTCCCGTAACCCACCATATAGAGGGCATCGGGCTCCAGGGCGGAGATGATCTCCTCTCGGTGTGTGACCAGGACCAGGGTAATCCCCTTCTCCCGGGCGAGTTGGGACATCCTGCGAGCAAGACGCATCGCAGTTGTTGGGTCAAGGTACGCTGCGAACTCATCCATCAAGATGAGGTTAGGCCGATGTGCAAGGATCCAAGCGATCTTGGCTCTCTCCTTCTGACCTGTGGAGAGCTCCTGGAATGGGGCCCGATAGAGCACCGCATCTGAGATCCCCGCGTAGCCCAAGATCTCGATCGCCAGGGTCTCGTCTCCCGTTACCCTGTAGAGGGCCTCGATGACCGGCTCTTCCCCAAAATCCGGCTCCCGCTCCCCGGGGATGAGGAGCTGAGCCTTGACGTTTTTAGGGAGGTCCCATTCGCCCTCGTCGGGGAGATAAAGGGGATCCTCGCTCCCGGTGACGAGCCCCCAGACGATTCTGAGCAGGGTCGTCTTCCCGCTCCCTGAGGCCCCGACCACTGCGGTGACCGTGCCCGGGCGAATCTCTAGCTCTCCGCTTTTTATCACGTACTTCTGAATCACCCGTTGCCTCACCCCAAAAGCGGAAAGCGCCTCCCGCACCGACGGGGAGAGGTCCTCCAGGGTGAGGCGGTTGACGTAGGACTTGCGAAGCTTTCGTATCACGATGGGGCGCTCGAGCGGCTCCACGGGCGGAAAGCGGGAGCGGTAAAGCCTCCCTCGGTGCTCCCGCGCCACGGGATCCTCCTTCAGGAACCGCTCGATCGCCTCCTTGGCCCTCTGGGAGAGCGGAAGGTACAGCACCGGCCGGCCGCTTCCCGTGTCCCAGAGGTAGATGAAGCCCGCCTTCTCCATGAAGGGGGTGTAGCGGGCCATCATGGCGATCGTTTCGACGGCCTCTTTTTCGCAGCGCATGTCCGGAGCCCAGCGCTCCCGGAGCCAATCGCAGAGGGCCCTGATCGCAAGCTGTCCCAGGCCCTCCACCCGGTAGTCAGGGTGGATCACCACCCGCGCCAGGCGCACCACCGGGGACCTGGCGCCTTTTAGCGCCTGCCCTTGGATCTCCCACCACTCCTCCGGGGCCTCCGCCCCTCGGGCACTGAAGGGGTGGGCGAACCACTCCGGAGGGAACACCTTGCGGCGGATATCGCGCTCAATGCCCTCATTGGCGAGCCGTCTGTNCATAAGGGGGATGGGGGGATCGGCCCGCACGTAGCCGACGTATTGGGGCTCGTAGGGCGCCCGCTCCAGGAGCTCCATCACCAAAAACCGCGAGGCCCGGGTGGCGCTCTTCAGGTCGTGAAAACGCATTCGAGCCCCACACCCGGGGCAGGTGGGGCGGGCATTTGCCTCCTCGTAGCGGTCGCAGTGCTCGCAGTACCAGATCGCCAGGATCTCCTCGTCCGAGGCGTAGTGGTACTGCTCGAGCTCCACGATCGCCTCGTAATCCCGCTCGTAACGGACTTCTCGAACGAGCACCCGGTAGGAGTAAAGGGGTTGCCCGGTGAGGGGGGAACGGCGTTCCTTCACGTATTCCTTGGCGAAGAGGGGCCAGATGGGAACCTCACCTTTGAGGAAAAAGTTATCGAATCCGATCGCCTCCGTTCGTGTAAGCTCGAGCTCGTACTCCTTCCCCTCCTCGAGCCACTGGGCCACGGTCCCGGTCATGGGAAGACGGTATTCCTTACCCGCTCGATCCTGTACGATGGCGAACCCCAGATAGCGGTAGTTGGATCGCCGCAATTCCTTTCCCNGCAGTTTGACNTGCAATGTCATTTTTAGTCTCCTTCAGCGCCCTTCCCGGTCACCTAAGCCATTGTATGGACCCTCAAAAGAACAGCGCCGCAGCCAGGCTGCGGCGCCTTGCCACCAAGACCAGAGCTGCCCTCAGCAAAACTACGTGGACCTGATCTCCCGCCGCATGAACAAGACGTAGGAGATCCCAAAGCAGAGCGACGTGAGGGCGATGAGCCCCACGAGCTGAGGCCACACGATGAGGAGCGACTGCCCAAGCGGCAAGGGGTTAGTGGGGATGTCCTGTCGGGTGAGCAGCGTGGCGATACCCAAGCCCCGATAGCTCGGGATGAGTACGGCGCTGGTGGCCTCCTCGAACAGAGCCACCGGGGAGAAGCGGAGCACCATGTCCCGGACCTGCTCATGGTGGGCCCAGNCCTGCGGCGGGGAATCCAGCCGCACCGGCGCTATCTGATCGGCGATGAGCCCCGCCGCCATGTACAAAAACAGCGTGAAGAAGAGCCACAGCGCGATCGAGGCCAGGGCGGAGCTCGCCGCCTGGCGGAACACGATGGAGAACAGGATTCCCAAGGAAAGCCAGAACCCGAGGTATATGAGTCCGATCACGAAGAAGGTAGCCATGCGGGCGAGCTCCCCTCCGTCCGGGGGGAAGCCCAGGGCGTAAAGCCCAAGCCCGAAGATGATGAGNATGATCCCGGCCAAGGCCATGGCCAGGGTCGCTAGCCCGGCCAGGAACTTGCCGTTTATCCACGCGTCCCGGTAGATGGGCTGGGCCAAAACCCGGCTGACCGTCCCCCGGGAGAACTCGGAGTTCACCGCGTCGAAGCCGAGCAGCACCCCGATCAAGGGACCGAAGAAGGCGAGGAAGGCGAGGAACGAGGGAAGCCCCCCCGACCCCTGGGTGAACAGGCGCAAGAACACGTACGCGCTATCTTTNGGAGGGCTTTCCTGCAGGCTCTGGCCCGCCAGATACACGGACGCCCCGGCCACGATGAGGATGAGGAAGAACAGGATGACGAAGCGCTTGCTCCCGAAATGGTCCGCTAGCTCCTTCCAGAACACGACCCTCATCGCCGGTCACTCCTGGAAATAACGCAGGTAGATCTCCTCGAGGGTGAAGCTGCGCCTGCGGAGCTCGAGGAGCTCGGCCCCGTGCTCCACCACCGTGCGAGCGATGGCTCCGCGCACGTCCTCCTCGCAGCGGATCAGCAGGCGCTCCCCCTCGGCCTTCACCTCTCGCACGCCCGCGAGCGCCTCCAGGGCGGCGATGAGCTCGGGGCCAGCCCCTACTACCTGGGCCTCGAGCTCCAATCCCTCCCCGGAGGTCCGGGCGCCGAGCTCGTCCACGGATCCCTCGGCCACGAGCTGGCCCCGGTGCATGATCCCCACCCGGTCGCAGATGCGCTGCACCTGGTGCAAAAGGTGCGAGGAGAGCATGATGGTCATCCCCCGCTCGTCCCGCATCCGCACGATCATGTCCAGGATCTGGCTCGCCCCCTCGGGGTCGATCCCGGTGGTGGGCTCGTCCAGGATGGCCAAGCGCGGCTGCTTTATGAGCACGTCCGCGATTCCCAGGCGCTGGCGCATCCCCCGGGAGTAGGTGCCCACGGGACGGTCGGCCACTTCGGAAAGCCCCACCTGCTCTAGGACCTCCTCGATCCTCTTCTTGGACTCCCGGTCCGGGATCCCATTGAGACGGGCGATGAACCGCAGGTTCTCCCGGGCAGTGAGGTCCTCATAAAAGCCCACGTTCTCGGGCAGGTACCCGACCAGGCGCTTCACCTTGAGGGGCTCCCGGGTGGGGTTGAAGCCGCACACCCGTACCTCCCCGCCCGTGGGCTCGGTGAGCCCGAGGAGGATCAGGATGGTGGTGGTCTTCCCGGAGCCGTTCGGGCCGAGGAGCCCGTAGATCTCCCCCTCGCGGATCTCGAGAGTCAGGCCATCTACGGCCTGGACCCCGTTGTAGGACTTCCGGAGATCCCGGGCCTCGACGATCATCCTTACCTCCTCCCGAGGCGCACGAACACCCCGGTCAGGGCAGCGACCACGAACACCACCACCCCCACGCCGACCCAGCCCCAGCCCATGGCAGCGCCCACGGTGACCCGTAGCTTGGTGCTTTCGTGGTCCTCCTGGCCGGAGGCGGTGATGCTCACCTGGTAGTCGCCCGGAATGGCCCGATCAGGGGGGGTGATGATCACGTCCACCTTGGCGAGCTCCCGCGTCTCCATGAACGGCGTGAGCTGCTCCAGGCTCTCGGGGTCGAACTTGACCTCCCAGCCCTCGGGCTTGCTGGCGTAGAAGCGGATGTCGGTAATGGGCGCGGAGCCCTTGTTGTAGAGGTAAAGTGTAAAGTGCCGCTCCTTCCCTTCGGTGGCCTTGATGTTCCAGGTGTCGCCGGTGCCGGTGACCTCCGCCTCGCTTGCGAGCTCCAGATCATACGTCCCGGTAACCACGGCCTTGAGATCGAGCTGGGCCTTGAAGTCCCCGGCCTGGGCCGCGAACACGACGGGGTACTCACCCTTTTCCACCCCATAGGGCGGGGTCACCACGAACCTGATGCTCTCGGTGCCTTTGGCGTCGACCTTGATGGAGGTGATGCGCTGCTCCTGCCTCCAGCGGGGGGTGAAGTAGACCCGCCAGCCGAAGGGCACCTGGGCGGAGAGCTCCACCACCTGCTCCTTGTCGGACTGGTTGCGGATCTGGATCTCGTACTCGAAGTCCTCCCCAGCCGCGTTCTCGAGAGAGGGGTAATCCACAATGAGCTTGAGTGTCTCCTCCTCCCCCTCGCTGGGTTCAGGGGCTTCGGCCTTTAGGGTGACCGTCACCTCGATGGTCCGCTCGATCGCGCCGTCCCTCGTGGCTGCGGTCAGGGTGAAGGTGTAGTCCCCACCGGTGGCATCCTCGGGGGGGCGCGCTTTGAACCTGATCACCTTGGGCTCCTCCTCCCCAGGAAGGAGGTGCACGGCCTTGACCTGGATGGTGGGGTAGGAAGAGGTTTCGAACCGCGCGTTCCACCCCTCGGGACCGGAGACGGACAGCATCACGTCCTCCGGCTCCGAGCCGGTGTTGAGGAGCTTTACGTCCAGGGACACCTCGCGCCCCTCCGAGGCCACCACCGCGGGGTAATCGGTGTAGAAGGACAAACCCCGATCACCCACCTGCCCGAAAACGCCTACACCCAAGACCAGAACGAAAACCAGGAGGGAAAACAAGCCGCATGACAGAAAAACGCCCCTTTCCTTGCCCATCTCCACCTCCTATGAGAACAAAGAGAAGAGCGCTGGGGATGTTTTAGAGGATGTACCGGGAGAGTTCAAGGTCTGTGGCCAGACCTGCCAGGTGCTTCCTCACGTACTCGCGGTCGATGAGGAAGGTCTCTCCGGCGTGGCGGTCGGCGGAGAAGGAGAGCTCCTCCATGAGGCGCTCCATCACGGTGATGAGACGCCGAGCACCGATGTCCTCCAGGGCCCGGTTGAGCTCGGCGGCGATGTGGGCGATCTCGGCCACCGCTTCGTCGGTGAAGGAGACCTCGACCCCCTCGGTGGCGAGTAGGGCCCGGTACTGCTTGGTGAGGGCGTCCTCGGGCTCGGTAAGGATCCTCCGGAAGTGCTCCTCTGTGAGGGGATGAAGCTCCACCCGGATGGGGAGGCGCCCCTGGAGCTCGGGCATGAGGTCAGAAGGCTTGGCCATGCTGAAGGCACCGGCCGCGATAAACAGTATGTTGTCGGTGCGCACCGTGCCGTAGCGGGTACGCACCGTGGTCCCCTCGAGCAAGGGGAGGAGGTCCCGCTGCACCCCCTGGCGGGAGACGCCGGGGCCGCCCCGCTCCTCCGCCCCGCCCAGGGCGAGCTTGTCAAGCTCATCGATGAAGATGATCCCCGCCTCCTCAGCGAGGCGCATGCCTTCGGCCCGGACCTCCTCCATGTTGAGGAGCCTCTCCAGCGCCTCCTCACGCAGGATCTCCCGCGCCTGGCCCACNGTCATGCGCTTGAGCTTCTTCGGGCTGGGGAAGCCAGCGAAGAGCTGTGAGAGGTCGATCCCTAGTTGGTCCATCCCGGCCTCGGAGAACACGGAGATCTGGGGGACGAGGGATTCCCGCACCGGGATCTCCACCCACTGGTCCTCGAGCTCCCCGGCCCTGAGACGCTCCCTGAGACGCTCCCGCGTCCCCTCCCCCCCAAAGGAGCCGGAGAGGAGCGCGTCTAAGAGCTGCTCCTCCACGAATCTGTCTGCCTCGGCCGTGACCCTTTGGGCCTCCCGCTCCCTCACCAAGGAGATGGCCACCTCCACCAGGTCCCGGACCATGGACTCCACGTCCCGGCCCACGTACCCGACCTCGGTGAACTTGGTGGCCTCCACCTTGAGGAAGGGTGAATCGGTGATCTGGGCGAGCCTCCGGGCGATCTCGGTCTTCCCCACCCCGGTGGGGCCGATCATGAGGATGTTCTTGGGCCGGACCTCCCGGCGGACGTCCTCGGGCAGGGCGGCCCGGCGGATGCGGTTCCTAAGGGCGATGGCCACCGCGCGCTTGGCCTCCTCCTGCCCCACGATGTACCGGGACAGCTCCTGGACGATCTCCCGCGGTGTAGGGCCAGGAAGGCTCACCAGCGCACCTCCTCCACCGTAATGCGGTCGTTGGTGTAGACGTCGATCTCGGCCGCGATGAGAAGAGCTTGCCGGGCGATTTCAGCTGGCGCGAGCTCAGTATGCCGGCTGAGGGCCCGGGCCGCCGCCAGAGCATAGCCCCCACCGGACCCTATCCCGGCCATCCCATCGTCCGGCTCGAGCACGTCCCCCTGCCCGGTGATGAGGAGGAGAGTCTCCTCCGAGGCGGCGAGGATCACCGCCTCCAGCCGCCGGAGCGCCCTATCGGTCCTCCATTCCTTGGACAGTTCCACCGCCGCCCGCCGGAGGGATCCGTACTCTTTGAGCTTTCCCTCCAGGCGCTCGAGAAGCGCCAGACCATCGGCGGTGCCACCGGCGAAACCCGCCAGCACCTTGCCCCCATAGATCCTGTGGACCTTGCGGGCGCCGGCCTTCACCACCCTGGTCTCCATGGTGGCCTGGCCATCGCAGGCCATGACCGCGCAGCGCGCCTCCTCTGAGCGGATGGCAAGCACAGTGGTCGCGTGAAGGCCCATGGCACAGGGAGTCTAGTCCTCCTCCTTGCCCTCTACAAGGGAGCAGATGGGGCACAGGTCGGTTTTGCTCAGGTAGGCCACACCGCAACGGGGGCAGCGCCTCCCACCCGCCGCGAGGACGGCCCGGTCACGGGCCCGGGCCCAGGCCGCGATGCGTACGAGCCTCGTCCTAAGGCCGTTTGGGATGGATTTCGTGATGTCCCGCTCTGCCGCCTCCCAGTCCTCTTTCGTAGGCTCCTCGGGAGTAGGACGCCGGGGAACAGCCGGTTGGGGGACCACGTGGAACCGCAGCTTCTTCACCCCGCTTTCGGGGGCCACCTCGCTCAGGCGAGCGATCAGCTTGCCTTCGAGGAGGCGAAGCTCCGAGGCCGCCACGTGGCTGGACACTGCGAGATGTAGAGTTTTACCTGCAACGTAGAGCGGTTTCGCCAGCCGGGCGAGTTCCCCTACAGCCTTCTCCCAGGCAAACACCGCTCTCTGCCGCTTGAGGTCGGCCTCGAGGCCCCACCTCTGAACCAGGGCGCCCAACCAGTCTTTTGACTTATCTTTATTCATAACCTTTGTCCTTGTTGTAGGGCTCACATATCACCTGTGGAAAACCTTGCTCTGGCGCGTGGGCAGGGGGCTTCTGCCTGTGGAAACACCTGTGGAAAACTTGTGGATGGAGTAGGATGTCAGTGGAAAGCCTTTGTGGAATAGCCTTCCGCGTGTTATTCCCCTCCTTATATCCCCACATCCTGGCCCCTAATCCACAGCTTATGGGACAGTTATCCACAGGACAGTCCCCAGGGGGCTGTGGAAAACTCATGTACTGTACTTAGCTAGCAGCTCGTCACGCAGCCCCTCGATTTCCCCTCGAAGGAGCGGGACCTGACGGATGAGCTCCTGCATCTTTTGATAGGAGTGCATGATGGTGGTGTGGTCGCGGCCCCCAAAGGCCCTACCTAGGGCGGGGAAGGAGCTCTCGGTGAGCTCGCGGGCGAGGTAGATCGCGATCTGGCGGGCCTGGGCGATCTCCTTCTTGCGGGACGGGCCCTCCAGCTCCGCCACCGGGATCCGATAGCGGGCGGCTACCTCCTGCTTGATCACGTCCACGGTGAGGCGCCGGGTGCTCTCCTCCTTGGGGAGGATCTCCTCCAGCACCTTAGGGGTGATGGGACCGTCCCCGAGTTCGATGTAGGCCATGGCGCGGATGAGCGCCCCCTCCAGGTCTCGGACGTTGGTGGTGATCCGGGACGCGATGATCTCCAGGATGGAGTCGTCCACGGACAAGCCCCGCCGGCGGGCCTTCTCCCTGAGGATGGCGATCCTCGTCTCCAGGTCCGGCGGCTGGATGTCCGCCACCAGCCCCCAGCGGAAGCGGGACACCAGTCGATCCTGAAGCCCCTGGAGTTCGTCCGGAGGCCGGTCGGAGGAAAGCACGATCTGTTTTCCGTTTCCGTAGAGCTCGTTAAACGTGTGGAAGAGTTCCTCCTGCGTCCCCTCCTTATTCCGGAGGAAATGGACGTCGTCGATGAGGAGGACGTCCACATTCCGGTACTTGGCCCGGAACTGCTCGGTGGTGTTGGTCCCGATGGAGTGGATGAGCTCGATGGCGAACCTCTCCGAGGTGGTGTAGACGACGGTGAGGTCACCGGGTTTTCCCAGCACGTGATTGCCCACGGCGTGGAGGAGGTGGGTCTTCCCTAGCCCCACCTTTCCGTAAATGAAAAGAGGGTTGTAGGCCCGGGCAGGCGACTCGGCCACCGCTAAGGCAGCGGCGTAGGCAAGCTGGGAGTTCTTGCCCCGCACGAAGGTGTCGAAGGTGTACTCCGGGTTTAAGGGCAGGGTCCCCAGGTAGCGGCGGGCCGTCTCCGGAGCCTGGGGAGGGGGTGGTGAAGGGGGAAGCTGGTCTCCGACCACCACCTTGAGGGCAAGGGGCCGTCCTGCCACGTCCGAGATAACCCGCTCCAAGAGGGCCCGGTATTTACGCTCGATCCCACCCTTGGCGAACATGGAGGGGACCTCGAGCACGAAGACATCCCTCTCCATTCCCTTCGGGGTGGCTTCGGAGAACCAGGCGGCGAAACTTGGAGGCGGTATTTCCTCGGCGAGAAGGGCTTTGGCCTGCTNCCAGATCCGCTCGACGGTGCGCTCCATGGCCTACGTGAAGCCTACCCCCGTCTGAGGCAGGCCGTCAACTGGTGGTGGCGAGGCCCAGAGTCGAACTGGGGACACCGCGGTTTTCAGCCGCGTGCTCTACCACCTGAGCTACCTCGCCAAAACCACCCCAAGAAGCCGTGCGGCTTCTTGGGGACCCCGGATAATTGGGGTCCCCATGGAAACAGAGTTTCCATGGGGTACTCCTTGGCGGGGACGACGGGATTTGAACCCGCGACCTCCGGAGTGACAATCCGGTGTCCTAGTCCAGCCTGGACCACGTCCCCGTTTCTCTCAGTGGGCGAGAGAGGATTTGAACCTCTGACCTTCCGGATGTAAGCCGGATGCTCTCCCACTGAGCTACTCGCCCGCAAGTTTAGCCGGCCCCCTAGCCGGCTTGCAAGTGTCCCCGGGGGGATTTGAACCCCCGCTACCGGATTGAAAGCCCGGTGTCCTAGGCCTGCCTAGACGACGGGGACAAGGGAAACTGGGTCGTGCAGGAATCGAACCTGCGACACCCGGCTTAAAAGGCCGGTGCTCTGCCAACTGAGCTAACGACCCTGGTGGGCCGTGGAGGACTCGAACCCCCAACCCGCGGATTAAGAGTCCGCTGCTCTGCCAGTTGAGCTAACGGCCCACGCAAAATCTTACGAAGCGCCGCCGAGCCCTGTCAAGGGCTAAAATGGCGAGATGAAAGGACTCTGGCAAGGTCAGGCTCCGCTGCCGGAAAGGCTCCGGCCTCGGGACCTCTCCGAGGTGGTGGGGCAAAGACACCTCCTCGGGGAGCACGGCCCCTTGCGCGCGCTGATCGAGGGGGGCAACTTCTCCGCCCTCATCTTCTGGGGGCCGCCAGGGACGGGGAAGACCACCGTGGGGCGCATCATCGCCGCCCGGTGCGAGGCCCGGTTCGTGCAGGTCTCCGCCGCCCTCACCACGACCAGCGAGGTGAAGAAGGTCTTAACGTCATCCCGGGAGCTTTGGCAGCGCACCGGGGGGCGAGACCTGCTGTTTTTGGACGAGGTGCACAGGTGGAACCGGGCCCAGCAGGACGTCCTCCTCCCCTTCCTCGAGGAGGGCTCGATCCTGTTCATCGGGGCCACCACCGAGAACCCCTCATTCGCCCTCCGGCCGGCCCTGCTCTCGCGGGCCCAGCTGTTCGTGTTCGAGCCCCTCACGGAGGAGGATCTGCGGGAGCTTCTGCGACGAGCCCTGACCGACGAGCGAGGGTACGGGGGGCGCGTATCCCTCACCCCGGAGGCCGAGGCCTTCCTCATCCGCTACGCCGACGGGGACGCCCGGCGGCTCCTCTCCGCCCTGGAGACCGCGGTGGCCGCAGAAGGNGAGGGGAAGCTCACCTTGGAGCAGGTGACCAGGGCCCTGGGCCGTAAGGCCCCCCGTTATGACCGGGCTGGGGAGGAGCACTACAACCTCATCTCGGCGCTGCACAAGTCCGTCCGCAACTCCGACGTAGATGCAACGCTCTATTGGCTGGCGCGGATGCTGGAGTCCGGTGAGGACCCGAGGTACCTGGCCCGGAGGCTGGTGAGGATTGCAAGCGAGGACGTGGGCCTTGCCGATCCCCATGCGCTGCGGCTCGCGGTGGCCGCAGCCCAGGCGGTGGAGCTTGTGGGAATGCCGGAATGCGAGCTGGCCCTGGCCCAGGCCGCGGTCTATTTGGCCTTGGCCCCCAAGTCCAACGCCCTCTACCGGGCCTACGGCGAGGCCAAGGCGGACGTCCAGCGCACGATAAACGAGCCGGTGCCATTGCACCTCCGCAATCCAGTGACCGAAGTCATGCGGGAGGTCGGCTACGGGAAGGGATACCGGTACGCCCACGACCTCCCAGAGGGGGTGGCCCCCATGGAGTGCTTGCCCCCGGGGCTTTCCNGGCGTGAGTACTATCGGCCTAGGGAGAGCGGTTGGGAAGCCCGTGTGAAGGATAGGCTGCGGGAGCTGCGCCGTAAGATCCGCGAGGAAAAGCGAGGTTGATCAGCTGTCTTGCTCACAAGCCGGGGCGGGTATCTACGACAGGAATTCGCCTCAACTTGATAACAGAAAACACTTGATTTGCTTCAACTTATGTTTCAAGCAATTTACTTGCTAAACTTGCCATAGCGATGCTATCCTAAGAGGCACTCGTNGTGCAGGGGGTGGACAAGTTAATGGAAGAATACGAGGTTGACCTGCGTGATTACCTGCGGGTGCTGTGGCAGGGCAAGTGGGTGGTGCTNATTTGCGTTCTGGTTGCCGTGGGGGCTGCGGCATGGGTGTCGTTCCGGGCCCCGGACATCTATCGGGCCGAGGCAGTACTCCAGGTGGAGCGGCCCTTAGGCCTTCCCAGCAACTATAAACCTCCCTCCATCGAGGAAGTAGTTGAGCGGATCCGAGACGAAACGCTTCTCCTCTCTGCCCTGGGCGATGAGGAAACCGTTTCCTGGCTGCAAGGACATTGGACCGTTCGACAAGAAAAAGGTTGTATTTATCTTCAAATTGAANCCTCCCGGTCGCCTGCTGAGTTGGCCGGGNTCCTCCGACGAGTGGCCGAGGGTTTAAAGGGCGAATACCGGCGAGGTGTCATGGCAGCGGTCACTGCCCGCCTAGACGAGATCGCAAAGAGAAGGCGAGTGTTGCAAAAGCAGCTAGCGGCTTGGCAGGAGAAGGTAGACCGGGCGTATCAGGAGGCCCAAACGCAGCGTGAGGAGCTCCTGGCGGCCATTGGGGCACTGAAGGCGAATCCCGAGGTTTTGGCCTTGGAAGTGGGGGAGCAGACGCGACGGTTTGAGGGGGCGTTGGCGGAGAGGGAGCTCGAGCTGCTTTACCAACGGCTTGAACCCGTTGAGCTGTTGTTGGATGGGGTGAAACGGCAAGGGGTGTACTATTTTTCCCAATTCGCGAGTCGGGCCATCGCGGCCGAAGCGGAGCTGGTCTCGTTGGCCGAAGATGCCCAGGAGCTCCAGGAGCTCCTCAGCGATCCTCCAAGCCCCATAGTGACGCTCCGGGGCCCCCAGGGCCTAGAGGCTCCGGTGGGGCCTCCCAGGCGGACAAACCTCGCCGTCGCTGGTGTGCTAGGGCTTTTCATCGGAGTGCTCCTCGCCTTTTTTTGGCATTATCTTCGCTCGGGGTGTATAGAAGAACTTGAACCTGAGGATAGGCCGGGTGAGGAGGCGAGGAAATAAAAAGCCGTAAAATGCCTGCCTCCCCCGATCGGAGATAAAAGAGGGGAGAAGGGTATGGAAGAATACGAGGTCGACCTTCGGGACTACCTGCGGGTGCTGTGGCGCGGCAAGTGGATCGTGCTTTTGTGCACCCTAGTGGCATTGGGAGCAGCGGCCGTGGTGAGCTTCCGCGCTCCCGATGTCTACCGGGCTGAGGCTACGTTGGCCCTTGAGACCCCACCAGGGATGCCAGCCACCTACTCCCTCCCCAGCCTGGACCTTCTGCTCGAACGGGTGAAGGNCCCTTCGCTCTTGGACAGGGCAGTGGAACAGGCCGGGGCAGGCTCCTTCTCCGGGGCATGGCTCGCTGGACACCTCCAGGCGAAAAAACAGGGCAAGTTCCTAGGGCTCGTCTTGGAGGCCTCCTTTTCCCCGGATATCTTGCGGAGCCTTCTTGCCGGAGTCGTGGCAGCCCTGGATGAGGAGGTGAGGGCGGACGTTGGTCAGGCCGTGGAGGAACGCCTCTCCTCCCTTTCCGCCCAGCGTGAGGAATTACAGAGGCAGCATGCCCAGTGGGAGCAAGAGCTAAGCGAGGTCCGGGCCCGAGCCGAGGCCCAAAGGGACGTCCTGCTGGNNGCGATAGCCGAGATAAAGAGGGATCCCGAGCTCCTTTCGCTAGCTCTGGGGGACACGGTGACCGTACAGGGCTATCTCGTCCAAGAGAGGCTGGACCTGCTTTATACCCGCCTCCAAGCAGTGGAGCTTGCCCTTGATGAGATGGACCGGCTGGGGGTGCGTGCACTTCCCGGAATTGGAGCGAAACTCAGTGCACTTGAAGAAAAGCTGGCTTCACTGGAGGTGGAGGAGGCCACATTACAGGAGCTCCTTTCCGATCCCCCCTCCCCTCTCTTGGTGGTGCGGGGGCCAAGCGCTTCGTCATCCCCAGTGGCCCCAAACAGGAAGATGAATTTGGCCGTGGCTGGGGTGCTGGGGCTTTTCTTCGGAGTGCTGCTGGCTTTCTTCTGGCATTGGCTCAGGGAGGAAGGGCCTACAGGCGAATCGCGAGCCGGAGAAGCCACCTGACCAAGAGGTCTCGTAGGAGGTACAGGGCCAAAAGGAGGACGAGCGGAGACCAGTCGACCGGTCCTCCGAGGCCCAGCCTGGCCAGGCCATGCCGGATGGGGCGGAGGAGTGGCTCCGTGGCCACTTCAAGGCACCTGCGCAGGGGGTGGGTGGGGTCCAGGGGAAGCCAGGTGATCACCGCCCGTCCCACCACCACCAAGCTGTACGCCCACGCGGTGGCCTCGATAAGTCTGGCAAGCGCAACGATGAAGGAGGCCATAGTGCACGCTATACTGCCCACGATGCGGGTGGTGGTCAAGCTGTTTGGGGAGTTCCGAGAGGCCGTGGGCAGCGACCGGGTGGAGTTAGAACTGCCCTCGGGCGCGACGTGTGACGAGGCGCTGCGCNGCTTGGCGGAGCTCGAGCCCAAGTTAAAGGACCTTTTGTACGACCAAGAAGGCAAACTGCGCGATCATCTGCACGTATTCTTAAACGGGCGCAACGTGGCGACCATCGGCGGGCTCGGTACCTCACTTACAGACGGTGACGCTATCTCGTTCTTCCCTCCCATAGGCGGGGGCTGACGGATTGTGTTTGGTTTCCTATAATGCGTTTTTGGAGATTGCGAAAATGGGGGAACGACCGCGGTACTTAAACACCTCGCTCGCAAAAGCCCTGCGGGTGTGTGAGCTGTTCGACGGTGAGCGGGTTGAGCTCTCGCTGTCGGACATAGCGCGCGCCCTGGGGGCCCGTCCGGGGAGCATCTATCCCATCATCCACACCCTGCAGGCGTTTGGGTATCTGGAACGCGATCCGGACACCAAAAGGTTCCGGTTGGGGCTTAAGTTCCTAGCGATCGCCAGCCACATCCTCTCCTCCCTCGACATCAGGGAGAAGGCCAAGCCCGTGCTCAGGGACCTNGCGCGGGGGCTCCAGGTGAACGCCCACTTGGCCGTCTTGTATGAGGACGAGGTGCTGTACCTCGATCGGGAGGAGGCCGCGCCGAGCGTGGTGTTGCCCTCCGTCATCGGTCGGCGCGTTCCCCCTCACTGCACCGCGTTGGGGAAGGTGCTGCTCGCGCACAACCCGGAGGCGGCGGAACGGATATTGGCCAGCGGGGAGCTCCCCAAGCTCACCCCCCACACCATCACCGATCCCCGGGACCTCAAAGGGGAACTCGCCAAAGTACGGGAGGCCGGTTATGCGCTCGATGACGAGGAGTTCCATGANGGCAATTTCTGCGTTGCGGCTCCCCTCAGGAACTACCGCGGCACGGTGGTGGCGGCGATCTCCGTCTCTTTAGCCAAAAGTCGGCTCGAACATGAGCCTCAGGAGAAGTTCGTTCGGGCGGTCCTTGNCGGGGCCGAGACAATTTCGCGTGCCATGGGGTATGATGGCCGTTGACCCAGTAAGGAGGTAGGAGGAGATGGCGGAAGTAAAGCTCATAGAGGTCACCAAGAAGTTCGGCAACTTCACGGCCGTGAACAGGATCAACCTCGAGGCCCGGGACGGGGAGTTCGTGGTGNTGGTAGGGCCTTCAGGTTGTGGCAAGACCACCACGCTGCGCATGATCGCGGGGCTGGAGGAGGTCACCGAGGGCGAGATCTACATCGGCGACCGCCTCGTGAACGACGTCCCCCCCAAGGACCGGGATATCGCCATGGTGTTCCAGAACTACGCCCTCTACCCCCACATGGACGTGTACAACAACATGGCCTTCGGCCTCAAGCTCAGGAAGGTGCCGAAAAAGGAGATCGACAGGCGGGTGCGGGAGGCCGCTGAGCTGTTGGGGATCTCCGATAAGCTCCGGGCTAAGCCTCGAGAGCTCTCCGGAGGACAAAGGCAGCGAGTGGCCGTGGGCCGAGCCATCGTGCGCGACCCCAAGGTGTTCCTGTTCGATGAGCCGCTTTCCAACCTGGATGCCAAGCTTCGTGTCCGCATGCGAGCCGAGCTCGCCGAGCTTCACCAGCGCCTTAAGACCACCACTGTGTACGTGACCCACGACCAGGTGGAGGCCATGACCTTGGGCCACCGGGTGGCGGTGATGAAGGACGGGGTGGTGCAGCAGTACGATGCCCCTCAGACGATCTACGATCACCCCGCGAACATGTTCGTGGCCGGGTTCATCGGTTCACCGCCCATGAACTTCCTCGAGGCCCGCATAGAGGAGGAGGACGGCAAGCTGTACGTGCAAGGGAAGGGATTCAAACTCCGCATCCCCGAGGACAAGATCAACGACGAGGTACGGAGCTATGTGGGCAAGCCCGTGGTTTTCGGGATCCGCCCGGAGGACCTCCGCACGCCGGAGATGGTCCACGAGGAGCGCCTTGAGGCTTCCTTCCCCGGCAGGGTGAGGGTGCGGGAGCCGCTGGGGGACGAGCTCATCGTGTACGCGGATTGTGCTGGTGACGAGGTCATCGCCAAGCTTGATCCGCACCTTCACATCGAGCCCGGGCAGGAGATCACGTTGGTGGCCTCCATGGAGCGGATGCACCTGTTCGACCCGGAGACCGAAGCCGCCATCCTGTAAGTTCGATTTTTGATCCGCCATCTCAAATCCGTTTCCGGAACCGGCGGTCAGGTACACAAGCCTGGCCGCCGGTGTTTTAGTTCTGTTTAAATCAGGTCTTACCTTGTGCCGCCGGCGAGGTTGACAACCGAAGCAACATCGTTGTAAAATTCAAATTGTGTTTTACCATTTCAAAAAGGAGGTGGTGACAGGGCCCTCCCCTGCAGGCTGATAAGGCTTCATGTGGTGGGATAGGCATAAATTAAAGTGAACCCTAAGGAGGTAAATTCATGAGGTGGCGTTTGATCGGTGCGTTGGCGATTGTGGGGCTTTTCTCCCTAGGGGTCTTTGGAGCTGAGAAGCCAGCTTGGCAGCTCATCAACTGGGATGGGCCGGTTCCCGCTGCGGAGAGGCTTTCCGCGGACAAGTACATCCTCCCTGAAGGTTGGCAAGAGGCCACTGCTGGTGTGGAGTCGATCTTCTACTTCAACTCCGGTGCTATGCGTCACGACCCCGCCACCGCGGAGAACATCCGCCTGTTCGAGGAGATGACCGGCATCAAGGTGGAGTACGCTGAGGTCTCCGCTCTGATCCTGTTCGACAAGACCCTGAGCGTGTTCGTGGCCCGTGATCCTTCCGTCCATGGCATGTCCCTCACCGACGCCCCCCTAGAACTATCCCAGGTCATCGGCGGCGGCTGGGCGGAAGAGCTCCCCTTCTGGACCCCTGAGGTCCAGGCCATCTATCCGCCCGGCCTCGTTGAGGCCTTGAAGGGTCCTGACGGCAAGTTCTACGCCACCGTGGACACCATGCGCTCCTACGTCTTGTTCTACCGCCCCTCCTGGCTCAAGGCGGCTGGCGTGGAGAAGGTCCCCGAGACCTGGCAGGAGGTACTCGAGGCGGCCAAGAAGTGCCGCGAGTGGGCGGTGGAGAACCTGGGGCCCGACTATTGGGGCATCGTCTTCCCCGGCGACTACAACTTCTCCCACATGATCCAGGCCGGGATCTACTCCCAGGGCGCGCGCGTCCTCCACGATGGCAAGCCCATCTGGAACAGTCCCGAGGGCAGGAACTCCTGGCAGCTGTGGTATGACTTCATCGCCACCGGCGCCGCCCCGGAGGCGTGTCTCGGGTACTCCTGGTCCGACTACCAGGAGGTGTTCGCCCGTGGTAAGGCCGCCTTCTCCCTAGGTTTCACCACCTACATCGTCCGCTACGGAAACCCCGACCTTTCTCCTGGAGTGCAGACCGACGTGTTCGGGAACCCTGTAGACGGTGGCGACTGGGCCTGCGTGCCTCCGCCCAAGTGGGATGCCTCCATGCCGGATGAGTACCGGGCAGCCTTCATCGACTTCGACGGCTTTGTCATCAACAAGTTCGCCGACGACAAGCACAAGGCCGCGGCCATGCTGTTCGCCGAGTTCAGAATGAGCAAGCAGGCCATGATGAACGAGGTCCTCATCGAAGGGAACGAGTCCTTCTTCCCCGGTGTGTACGACGATCCGGAAGTGATGAGCAAGATCCCGTACGCTGAGGTGCGGAAGATCTCAGCTCAGAATACGGTCATGGAGGCCTTCCCGCCGGGCTCGAAGACCGCCATCGATATCCTCATCGAGTACTTCGGCAAGGCGGTGGCCGGGGAACTCGATCCCCAGGAGGCCCTGGACCGGGCTCAGGCGGAGATCAACCAGATCTACGAATGAGCCTGACGGGCCTCTTCCTTGCTGAGAGGAGGGAGCCGCAGCCGAATCGGCTGCGGCTCCCCTTGAAAGCCTATAGGATCCCGGACAGCACGTTCGGTGCCCTGCTCTCNCTGCCGGGCCTGGCAATGCTCCTCCTGTGGGTAGGGGTGCCGCTTGTCATAGTCATCTGGATCAGTTTTTTGCGCTACGACTTCATGCACCCGATCCGGTTTTACGGATTGGGTAACTACCTGCGTCTGTTCCGGGACCGGGTGTTCTTGCTCGCTCTCAAAAACACGGCCATATTCAGCGCGGGCTCCACGGTGCTTACCTTCATCGTTGGTTTTACCTGTGCCTGGTCCCTGTCCCGCATCGGCCGCGGTTCCGCGGTGTTCCGCACCTTGGTGATGCTCCCGTGGGCGGTCCCCCTCATCGTCTCCGGATTCATCTGGGGCTGGATGTTCAACCCCTCCTACGGGGTTATCAACGACATCCTGATCAAGCTTGGTCTCATTTCCCGGCCCCTCGACGTCTTCGGCAATCCTGACACAGCCATGATCGGGGTCATCATCGCTGACGCCTGGACCCGCATCCCGTTCATGACCATCCTCACGCTGGCTGGCCTGGAGCGAATTCCCCGGGAGCTTTATGAGGCAGCGAAGATCGACGGCGCTGACGTGTT
>MTNI01000069.1 GCA_002011415.1 Candidatus Acetothermia bacterium JdFR-47 | reverse complement strand
CGCGACAACACCAAGGTTTTCCTACGCGAGATCCCGTTTGCCGACTTCGGGGAGCTTCTCGATCCCCCCTCGGTGGACGTCACGGCCCACATCGTGGAGTGTCTGGGCCGGCTCGGGTATCGGCCCGGCTTTGCGCCCCTGGACCGGGCCCTCAGGTACATGTTCCGGGAGCAAGAGGAGGATGGGTCCTGGTACGGCCGCTGGGGCGTGAACCACATTTACGGCACCGGAGCGGTGCTCCCCGCCCTCTCGGCGATCGGCTTTCCCATGGGAGATCCTCGGGTGAAGAAGGCGGTGGACTGGCTCCTCTCCCGCCAGAACGAGGACGGGGGTTGGGGCGAGGCCATCGAGTCCTACCATAAGCGAGAGCTGCGGGGCCGGGGGCCCTCGACAGCNTCCCAGACGGCTTGGGCGCTTTTGGCCCTCATCGCCGCCGGGGAGGCGGAGAGCGAGGCCGTCCGGCGGGGAGTTGAGTACCTCATCGCGACCCAGCGGGAGGACGGCACCTGGGACGAGCCCTACTTCACCGGGACGGGCTTCCCCACGGACTTCATGATCAACTACCACCTCTACCGCCATTACTTCCCCCTCATGGCCNTGGGCCGCTACCGGAAAGCGGTGAGGGGTGACGGGTGATGGGGAGGATGAAGATCGAGCGGGCCAAGGTTTACGGGTTCTGCCCCGGGGTGAGGCGGGCGGTGCAGATGGTGGAAGAGCACCTAGAGCAGGAGGGACCGCTCGCCACCCTGGGGGCCATCGTCCACAACGCCCACGTGGTGGAGGCGCTGGAGCGCAAAGGGGCCCGGGTGGCTAGGACGGTCTCCGAGGTTAGAGAGCCTACCGTGGCCATTACCGCCCACGGTGCTGGGCAGGAGATATACGAGGAGATCGAAAAACGGGGGCTCAAGCTCGTCGACACCACTTGCCCCATCGTGAAGCGTGCCCAAGAGGCCGCCCGGACCCTGGCAGAGGAGGGATACACGGTCCTCATTTACGGGGAGGAGGCCCACCCCGAGGTGCGTGGGATCCTATCCTGGACCAAGGGTAAGGGTTACGCGACCCTGTCGCCGGAGGACCTCCCGGAACTTGCCACGAGGAAGCTTGCCATCATCTCCCAGACCACCAAGGGCCGCACTGCCTTCTGGCAGTTCGTCCGCGACGTCCTCGACCGCTTCCAGCTCTCCCTGGACGATGTGCGGATTATCGACACCACCTGCCCCGAAACCGGGCGCCGGTACGAGGCGGCCAAGGAGCTCGCCGAGCGGGTGGAGGCCATCTTTGTGGTGGGATCGCGCAATTCCGCAAACACCCGCAAGCTCGCCGATACCTGCGAGAGTACCGGGGTCCGGACCTACTTCATCGAATCGGCGGAAGAGATCGACCCGGCGTGGGTGGCCGGGCTTTCCCGGGTGGGGGTTACCGCCGGGGCCTCCACCCCGGACGAGGTGATCGATCAGGTGATCGAGAAGCTAGCAAGGCTAGGAGGTGAGGAGGGATGAGGCCAGTGTCTACGGAACCGAAACCTATTTTGAAGCGACTGCGGTTTTCCGTGACCTCGGAGCGGGCGCCACAGTTCATCGATATCACCGACGAGGTGCAAAAGAAGGTGGAGGAGTCGGGGATCCGGGACGGGATCGTCACCGTGTTCTGCCGCCATACCACCGCCGCTATCCGCATCAACGAGAACGAGCCGCTTCTGCTCTTGGACATGGAGGAGTTCCTGAAGCGCGTTGCCCCCCGGGACCTTTACTATCGCCACAATGACTTCTCCATCCGCACTCACAACATGACCGAGGACGAGTGCCCCAACGCCCATGCCCACTGCCAGCACCTGCTTCTTGGGGCGAGCGAGACCATCCCAGTGGAGGACGGCAAACTCCTGCTCGGTCGCTGGCAGCGCATCTTCCTGGTGGAGCTGGACCGGCCCCGGGAGCGGGAAGTGTACGTGCAGGTGCTGGGGATATGACCGAGAAAATTGAGGGCCTGACGAAGGAATTGGAGGCGGCGTTCGCCGCCATCCCTCCGGGCGAGCGCCTCTTGCTTTTGCCGCACTGTCTCAGGCCGAGCGCCTCCTGTCCCGGGCGGCCGTCCAAGGAGGGCTTCGTCTGCCCCCCGGACTGCAAGCTCTCCTGTGCCATCGGGGCCCTCAGGCGGGAGGCCGAACGCTTGGGGTACAAGGGCGTGTGCGTAGCCCCCGGCGGGGCGCTTGCCCTCAGGTTTGTGAAGGAGCTCGCCCCCAAGGCGATCCTGGCCATTGCTTGCCATAAGGAGCTCCTCGAGGGAAAGGAAGCAGTGGAGGAGCTCCCTGAGCCTCATCCGATAATCCTCCCCCTCCCCCTCCTGCGCGACGGGTGCGTGGACACGGAGGTAGACCTTAAGGAGGCCCTGCGCCTCGTCCGCCTCGGCACCCAGGCTTGACAACCTCCCTTCCGCAACGTTAAGATATATTTCGCAAGTAAAAACAATGAATCAAAATCCCATGCTCACTGAACATCGGCGGAGGCTTATCCTCGAGCGCTTGCGTGAGCGCGGTGTGGTACGTACATCAGAACTTTCTGAGCTTTTCTCCGTTTCACCGATGACCATCCGCAACGACCTCAACGCCCTTGCCGAGCAAGGGGAGCTCATCCGCATCCACGGTGGTGCCATCGTGAAGGAGTGGCTGGCATCCGAGCCCTCCTANCACGAGAAGGCGACCAGGAACCTGACCGAAAAACAGAGGATCGGGCGATACGCCGCCGGGCTCATCGAAGAGGGCATGGCGGTGTTCATCGGCAACGGTACCACCACCATGCAGATCGTGAAGCACCTTCCCCGCGAGGTCCGATTCCGGGCCTTCACCAACGCCCTCACCCACGCCGTGGAACTTGCCCAACTCCCCCAGGTGGAGGTGTACGTGGTCGGCGGATATCTGCGAGGTGTATCCTACGCTATGGTGGGGCGGCTGGCGCGCCAGGCGTTAGACGGCGTCTACTTCGACCTCGCTTTCCTGGGCGCCAACGGCGTCTCCCTCGAGCATGGGATCACCATCCCCGCCTTAGAGGAGGCGGAGACGGCTGCGGAGGTGGTGCGCCACGCCCGCCGGACCGTCCTCGTCGCCGATCACACCAAATTCGGCGTGGTTACCCACGGCAAGATTGCCGACCTTTCTGAGGTGGACGCCATCGTCACCGACCGGCCCCTCCCGCCTGAGCTGGCTCGGGCGCTTGAGGAGCTGGACGTGGAGGTGCACGTCGCTCACGAAGGGGGTGATACAGGGAGCATCTGAAATCGGCTTGGGGAGTGCAAGGCGTGGTTTGAAAAGTCAAAAGGAGGTTTTGTATGAAGCGTGCTTGGCTNTTGGTAGTAGCGTTGGTTTTGCTCTCTTTCGGTTGGGGCTTGGCGCAGGAGAAGACGCAAATCACCTTCTGGCATGCCATGGGCGGCTGGCGCATCGAGGTCCTTGAGCGCATGGCCGCTGACTTCAACGCGATCTTTCCCCAGTATGAGGTCATCCCCGAGTTCAAGGGCGGCTATCGTGACGTCCTGAACGCCGCGATCGCCGCTGCCAAGACNGGTGCTCCGCCTGGGGTGGTCCAGATCTTCGAGGTCGGTACCCGCATGGCCATTGACGCCGGCATCTTCGAGCCCGCGCAGAAGGTCATCGAGGAGTGTGGGCTCGAGGTCGATTGGAGCCAGTACATCCCGGCGACGATGAGCTATTACACCATCGACGGCGTGGTCTACTCTTTCCCCTTCAACTCCTCCAACCCGATCCTGTACTACAACAAGGATATCTTCGAGAAGGCTGGGATCGAGCTCCCCAGGAAGCCCACCTTTGAGGACATCTATGAGGCGGCCAAGAAGATCGTCGAGGGCGGGTACGCCACCTACGGTATCACTTGGCCGGTCCACTCTTGGTTCATCGAGCAGTGGTTCGCCGAGCAGGGTCAGGACCTCGTGGATAACGAGAACGGCCAGGCAGGTCGGCCGACCCAGACCTACCTCCTGAGCGACGCCGCCAAGCGGATCTTCGAGTGGTGGGGCTACCTCTACAAAGATGGGCTCTACGCGCCGACCTCCTTTGAGGCCTGGGGTGAGGCCAAGCGAAACTTCCTCGCCCAGGAGACCGCCATGCTTATCTACTCCACTTCCGACGTGGCCAACATGAGGGCGCAAGCCCTGGAGGCCGGCTTCCACGTGGCCACGGCCTACTTCCCCGTCCCCGCTGACGTAGAGCGCCACGGTGTGATCATCGGCGGTGGGTCCCTGTGGATCACCAAGGACCTCACGCCTGAGCAGAAGAAGGCCGCTGCTGAGTTCGTGCTGTGGATGTCCTCGGTGGCCCAAACCATCCGTTGGCACCAGCTCACCGGCTACTTCCCCATCAAGCTGACCGCCATCCAGGCCCTCGAGGAGGAGGGTTGGTACAGGCGGTTCCCGGACTTTAGGACGGCCATGGACCAGCTGCAGGAGACCGTCGTTTGCCCGGCTACCAAGGGAGCGAAGATCGGCGCCTTCCTCGAGGTGCGTGAGTACATCGGCAAGGCCTTCTACCGGATGGCCGAGCTTATCGACCAGGGTGTATCCGTCGAGGAAGCCGCTGAGACCGCGCTTCGGGAGGCCAAGGAGGCCGCCGATCGAGCTATCTGCGAGTACCGCGAGGCCATCGGTGAGCCTTGTCCCTGAGCACTGAACCGATGGAGGGGCCCAAGCAGCTGAGCTGCTTGGGCCCCTTTTCCCTTCGAGCTCGGGTATGAGGGGGAATGACGATGTACAAGAACAAGCTGTTGCCGTATCTTTTACTGCTGCCAGCCCTCACCGTCCTGATCCTGTTCCTCTATTACCCCCAGGTCGAGGTCTTCATCCTCTCGCTGCATCGCGTGGCCCTGCTGGGCGTAAGAAAGGTCTTTGTGGGCTTCGCCAACTACCAAAAGATCTTTTCTTCGCCCAAGTATTACCACAGCTTGGAGATCACCTTGATCTTCGTGGCTGCGGTGGTGCTCATCGGACTGGCGGTCTCGCTCGGTCTAGCGGTCTTGGCCAACCAGAAGATCCGGGGGGCACGGTTCTATCGCACGGCCCTGATCTGGCCCTATGCCCTCTCCCCCGCTGCAGCGGGGACCGTGTGGTTCTTCCTCTTCACCCCTGTGGCGGGGCTGGTCAACTACGTGTTGGACTCCACCATAGGGATAAGGCCAGATTGGTTCGGAGACAAGGTCCTGGCCCTAGCCCTGGTCACCGGGGCCGCCATCTGGAAGAACTTGGGGTACAACGTAATTTTTTATCTGGCAGCCCTACAGAACGTTCCCAAGGAGCTACTGGAGGCGGCACAGGTCGATGGGGCCGGTGCTTTTAGGAGGTTTTGGAAGGTCACGTTTCCACTACTTGGCCCTACGACCTTCTTCTTGCTCACTATGAACATGATCTACGCCTTCTTCGAAACCTTTCCCATCATCGACATCATGACCCGGGGAGGGCCGGGCGAGGCCACCAACACGCTGATCTACAACCTGTATCGGGACGCCTTCCGTTTCTTTAAGACGGGAGTGGCCTCAGCGCAGTCGGTGATATTGTTCCTCTTCGTGCTCATCTTGACCTTCCTCCAGTTCCGGACGGTGGAAAGGCGGGTGCACTATGGTGCGTAAGGCTAAAGCACGCTTTTGCCGGCGAACAGAGACACGCCACACCGGGTGCCGACCAAGGCCCCCCATGACGCGGCGCCTCAAGGTCCTGGCCATTCACCTCGCGCTCATCATGAGCATTTTGTCAATCGCCATCCCCGTGATCTACGCTATTATTGGGAGCACGCAAACTACAGCGGAGGCTTACCGCTATCCCCCCAAACTCACCCCGGGCAATGCTCTTTTCGATAACTTTCGGAAGGCCTGGAACTTGGGCTTGGGACGGATGCTTGGGAATACCTTCCTCGTGGCGACCGGCGTGGTGATAGGTAAGGTATTCCTATCCGTACTGGCGGGATTTGCTTTCGTGTATTTCCGCTTCCCGGGCAAGGACCTCATTTTCTTCCTCGTGCTGGTGACCTTGATGTTCCCATTAGAAGTGCGGATCGTTTCTCTCTTTGACTTGATGCAAAGGCTACAGCTTGGCAACACTTACTATGCTCTAATGCTTCCGTTTATGGCGAGCGCCACTGGGACCTTCCTCTTTCGTCAGCATTTCAGATCAATCCCCAGAGAATTGGTGGACGCCGCTCGCGTTGATGGGGCAGGCCCTCTTCGGTTTCTTTTTCAAATTCTGCTTCCTATTTCGTGGAACACTGTGGGGGCACTGGCGGCCGTCATGTTCGTCTACGCCTGGAACCAGTACCTATGGCCTTTGCTTGTGATCACCACCAAGGACAAGCAGATGATCCAGGTAGGGCTCAAGATGGCCCTCCAGGCGGAGGCCGGCGAGCTTGACTGGGGCATGGCCATGGCGGCCACCCTGATGAGCATTCTGCCCCCGCTTTTCGTCTTCTTCCTCCTCCAGGAGCAGTTCATGCGCGGCTTCTCTTTGGGAACGGAAAAATAACAACGCATGTACGGGGGTGACGGAATGGTAATCTACCCGGATGAAAGGACCATCGAGGTGCTCAAGGCCCAAAGCCCTGGCCACCCGCTCCTCCGTTGCCAGGGCTTCATCTTCGACGTGGATGGTGTGCTCTGCAGGGGGGAGGACCCTATCCCCCGGGCCCCGGAGGCGATCGAACGCTTAAGGCGCGGGGGGAAGAAAGTTATCTTCATCTCCAACAACTCCACCAAGTCGCGCGAGGACTACATCGCAAAGTTCGAGCGCTTGGGGATCCCGGTGGTGGCGGATGACCTCGTGCTCTCCACCTACGCCACCGCCCAGTACGTGGCGAAGGAGCGGCCCGGGGCGAGGGTGTACATGGTGGGGGCGCCGGGCCTGAGGCAGGAGCTTGCGCTCGCGGGGCTTTCCCTAGTGGAGGACCCCTTCCAAGCCGAGTACGTGGTGGTGGGCTCTCCCTTCGATGGGACGGGGCGCATCCGGGAGGACAACGCCCACCGCATCACCGGGGCCTTGCGGGCTCTGTACCATGCCGGGGCCAAGTTCGTGGCCACGAATCCCGACCGGATCTTCCCCGCCAAAGACGGGGTGATCCCTGGGACCGGGGCGGTGATAGGCGCCCTGTCGTATATGCTCGATCGGGAGCCGGATGCCGTGATCGGAAAGCCCTCCGAGCACATCGTGAGGATCGCCCTTTCAAGACTTGGCCTTGCCCCGGAGGAGTGCGCCATCGTGGGCGATATGGACACCGACATGCTCGCCGGAAAGAGGATGGGGATGACCACGGTGTTCGTCCGGAGCGGGGCGATGACCGAGGAGAAACTGCGCTCCTTGGGGATCGAGCCGGACTTCGCCTTCGACTCGGTGATCGAGATGCTCAAGGCGGAAGGAGGCTGACATGGGGAAGGCGGAGTACGTTGCGGCCCTGAAGGATGCGGTCGGGAGACTTCTCTCCGCGGGGGCGAAGCGGGTCACGGTGGTGCACCACAACGACGCCGACGGCCTCTCCTCGGCGGCGGTCCTCACGGAGGCCCTTTCTCGCAAAGGGTTTGAGGTGGAGCGGATTCCATTGGAGCGGGTGCATCCCCCGATCAACGAGCGCATCCACGAGACCTTCGCCGGCCGCCCCATCATCTACGTGGACCTTGGCGGCCGGGCCGGGCCGGTGATCGCCGAGATCAACCGGGGGCGCTCCCTTACCCTGATCGTGGACCACCACCTCGCTGAGGACGCCGGAGATCCGAGCGTCCTCAACCTCTCCACGGAGCTCTTNGGGATCTCAGGGGAAAAGGAGATCTCCGCTGCCACCACGGCTTGGCTGTTTGCNCTCGTCTTGGACGAGGGGAACCGGGACCTCGCCTACCTCGGGGTGATCGGAGCGATCGGGGACTCCCACGAGCGGGGGGGAAAACTCATCGGGGAGAATCGGGAGACGCTTCTAGAAGCCGTCTCCCGGGGGGATGTGCGGGTGGAGGAGGTGGACGGCCGCGAGAGCTATCATCTCACTAAATTTGGGGTGGAGATCCCCTTGAAGCCCTTCGCCAAGTCCCTCACCACCCTGGGGGCGGCGGGCTACGCCATGGGCGGGCCAGACCTGGGGGTGCGGACGTGTCTCGCCGGCCCTACAGCTGAATACGAAGCGAAGCTCACCGAGCTCGAGGCCTTAAAGCGCGAGCGGTTCGAGCGGATGATCACCCGGCTCAAGGAAGAGGGCCTCAGGCAGACCAGCCACGTCCAGTGGTTCTCGGTGGGAAAAGGGTTCGCCCCCATGGGGGTGAAGATGGTGGGCGAGTTCTGCATGGAGATCCGGGACCTGGACTTCGTAGACCCCGGAAAATACATCGCCGGCTTCCAGGACATGCCTTCCGAGATCCCAGGGCTCGGGCACTTCGACTGGGACCTGGTGAAGATCTCTATGCGGGTCCCAAGCCCCTTGGAGAAGAGAATTGTGGCCGGGGAGATGCCAGGGCTCGCCTGGCTCCTCCCCGAGGCAGCCAAGGTTGTGGGCGGCTCCATCGACGCCTGCCACGACTACGCCGCTGCTTCCCTCATCCCCCGGGGCAGGGAGGAGGAGCTCGTCCGGGCCATGGACGAGCTTGTGGAGGAGAGGCTTAGGTGAAGATCGCGGGCTGGGCCGTCCTCATCTCGGTCCTGATTTCCCCGGCCCTGTGGGCCGGGGAGCTTTTTACCCATGCCCCTATCCTGATCGCCTCCGACGCCGACTTCACCCCGGAGAATGGCGTAGTAAGCGAGACCGAGTCGGAGGAGCTCGGCGGTTCCGGAGAACAGCAGCGAGGAGGCAACACGTGAGGATGAAGAGGTGCGTCCTTTTTCTTGCAGCCCTGCTCCTCATTGCGGGCGGAGCGCTCGCCCAGGAGAAGATCGTCATCGCCCACCGGGGGGCCTCGGGGTATCTCCCGGAGCACACCCTGGCCGGTTACGCTTATGCCTATGCCCTGGGGGCGGATTACATCGAGCCGGACCTCGTGATGACCAAAGACGGGGTGCTGATCTGTCTGCACGACATCTACCTCGAGACGACCACGGACGTGGAGGGAGTATTTCCCGAGCGCCGCAGTTCCGACGGCCACTGGTATGCGGCCGACTTCACCCTGGAGGAAATAAAAAGACTCTCGGTGCACGAGCGGTGCCGGAGGGACGGGACCCCGTACTTCCCGGGACGGTTTCCCGTGGGGGGGTCCCACTTCGAGGTGCCCACCTTTGCAGAGATGATCGAGCTCATCCAAGGGCTCAACAAAAGTACCGGACGCGAGGTGGGGATTTACCCCGAGCTCAAGCGCCCCGGCTGGCATAGGGATCACGGCCTTCCTATGGAGGAGGCTTTGCTTTCCGTCCTGTCCCGCTACGGGTACGAGGGGCCGGGGGCGAAGGTCTACATCCAGTGCTTCGAGGCGGACACCCTGAAGAAGCTTCGGTTTGAGCTGGGGACCGAGCTCCCTCTGGTTCAGCTCATCAGCGGTATCTGGTCCTACTCCCGCATGTGGACTAAGAAAGGCCTCGACGAGATCGCCGCCTACGCCGACGGCGTGGGGCCTTCCAAGACGATCATTGAGAAGAACCCCGAGTTNGTGTCCTGGGCTCACGAGCGTGGGCTGGTCGTGCACCCTTACACGTTCCGGCGGGACTCCCTTCCCCCAGGGTACACGAGCCTGGAGGAGGAACTGGAGAGGTTTTTCTTCGTCTATCACGTGGACGGAGTGTTCACAGATTTCGTGGACGTGGCTGTCCGTGTGTTGCAGAAGGACGAGGCACAGGCGGCATTGCCTTAGTAAGGTCTCTTTCGTTTCTTTATCGGTACCGCCCAAGCAGTTGAGAGGTGAGGGACGTGAGCGATGGAAGGCTATTTACTTGACCTCGATGGCACCGTATACCGAGGGGAACGGCTCATCCCGGGGGCGGATCGAGCCATCGCCGAGCTCAAGGCTCGGGGGCGGAGGATCGTGTTCCTTTCGAACAAGCCCCTTCATTCCCGCCGGGACTACGCTGAAAAGCTGACGCGCCTGGGGATCCCCACGCGCGAGGAGGACGTGATCAACTCCTCCTACGTCCTCGCCCGGTACCTCGCCCGTAGGGCCCCGGGGGCCAAGGTGTTCGCCATTGGGGAAGAGCCCCTCCTCGCGGAGCTCCGTCGGGCGAGCTTGATCCTCACCGAGAACCCGGAGGAAATCGAGTACGTGATCGCCGCTTTCGACCGCACTTTTACCTACCGGAAACTCAACATCGCCTTCCAGGCCCTGCGGCGGGGGGCACACTTCCTCGCCACCAACCCCGACCGCACCTGTCCTGTGGAGGACGGCGAGATCCCCGACGCCGCCGGGGTCATCGCCGCGCTGGAGGCGACGACCGGCCGGGAGGTGGAGGTAGTAGTGGGCAAACCCTCCCGGTACATGGTGGAGGCGGCGCTGGAGGTGCTCTCGCTCCCGGCGAACCGGTGCGCCATGGTGGGGGATCGCCTGGAGACGGACGTTGTGATGGCGAAGGAGAACGGACTCGTTGCGATCCTCACCTTGAGTGGGGTGAGCTCCCGGGGGGACTTCACCGCCGCACGGATTCAGCCGGATTACGTGATCGAAAGCGTGGCGGAGCTCCCCGCCTTGGACGAGAGGATGAGGGGGTGAGGGGGATTGGACGACGAGACGATCTACGTCCCGGTGGAGACGCTTAGACGGTTTACCTACGAGGTGTTCGTCGGGCTGGGGGTCCCGGAGGATGACGCCCGTATCTGCACGGATGTGCTTTTGGCCTCGGACCTTCGGGGCATAGAGTCCCACGGGGTGGGCCGGCTCAAGATGTACTACGACCGCATAAAGCAGGGGATCCTGTCTCCAGTCACCCGCATGGAGATCGTGCGGGAGGGGCCCACCACCGCCCTGGTGGACGGTCACCACGGCATGGGCCACGTGATCGNCTATCGGTCGATGAAGCTGGCGATCCGAAAGGCCAGGGAGTACGGCCTGGGAGCAGTGGCCGTGCGCAATTCCTCTCATTTCGGCATCGCCGGTTACTACGCCATGATGGCGGTGCGGGAGGGGATGATCGGCCTGGCCTTCACCAACGCCCGGCCGTCCGTGGCCCCTACCTTCGGGGTGGAGCCGATGCTCGGCACCAATCCCATCGCCTTCGGCGCTCCTACGGACGAGGCGTTCCCTTTCTGCTTTGACGGGGCGACCTCCATCACCCAGCGGGGCAAGATCGAGGTCCTGGCCCGGGCGGAGAGGCCCACCCCGGCAGGTTGGGTCATCGATCGGCAAGGCAACCTAGCCACCGACACCTTGGCCATCCTGCGGGGGATCCCTAAGGGCGAGTACGCCTTCCTCCCCTTAGGAGGAGTGGGGGAAGAGATGGGAGGGCACAAGGGGTACGGACTCGCGACCATGATCGAGATCCTGTGCGCCGCCCTTCAGTCTGGAGCCTTCCTAAAGAACCTGTCCGGCTTCGACGCGGAGGGCAACCCCCGCNCCCATCAGCTGGGCCACTTCTTTTTGGCCTTGGATATAGGGCACTTTGTGCCTCTCGAGGAGTTCAAGCGCACGGCCGGGAGCATCCTGCGGGCGCTGCGGGCCTCAGCCAAGGCCCCCGGCGCCGAGAGGATCTACACTGCCGGGGAGAAGGCCTACCTCCGGGAGCAGCGCATCCGCGCTCAGGGGGTGCCCATCAACCCAAGGCTGCGGCGGAACCTGAGGGTCATGCAGGAGGAACTCGGCCTCACCGGCTACCCGTTCTAGCGCTTGTCTCAAGGGACTGAACGCAATAGAATGGTAACTATCGCAAAGAAACGCAAGGAAAGATGAGGGACGGTTCTTTCGGAAGCCATGTAGGTGCGATCGATCTGGGGACGACCGGGGTCCGGTTCGTGGTCTTCGACCGAGAAGCCAACCCACTGTGCTCCGCCTACCGGGAGCTTCCCCTGTCCTATCCCCGGCCAGGCTGGGTGGAGCAGGACCCAGAGGCCATGTTNCAGGCGACCCTCCAGGTGATCCGTACGGCCCTCGCGGAAGGGGGGGTCCGCCCAGGGGAAATCGCTGCCATCGGGATCACCAACCAGCGGGAGACGACGATCGTCTGGGAACGGGAAACCGGAAGGCCCCTTGCTCCAGCCATCGTGTGGCAGGATCGCCGCACCGCCCCGCGGTGTGAGGAGCTCCGCTTGCTGGGGCACGAGGCGGCCATCCGGGCCAAGACCGGGCTCGCCCCTGACCCGTACTTCTCGGCCACGAAGCTGGAGTGGCTCCTCGCGAACGACCCGGGCCTCAGGGAGCGGGCCGCGGCTGGGGAGGCTTGCTTCGGCACGGTGGATTCCTGGCTCCTTTATCGCCTGGCCGGGGTCCACGTCACCGACCACACCAACGCCTCCCGCACGATGCTGTTCGACATCCACGAGTTCCGCTGGGACGAAGAGCTCCTCTCGCTCTTTTCAGTGCCGCGGGCCTGTCTTCCCGAGGTGCGGCCCAGCATCTCGATCTTCGGGAGGGTGAGGAAGGAGCTCCTCGGGGCCGAGGTCCCCCTCGCTGGGGTGCTGGGGGACCAACAGGCAGCCCTGTTCGGCCAGGGGGCGCACTCCCGTGGGGAGGCCAAGGTGACCTGGGGGACGGGGGCGTTCCTCCTCCTGAACACCGGAGGACATCCGATCGGGTCCCGCCACGGGCTTCTCACCACCGTGGCCTACACCAGCGACGGAGAGGTCCGCTACGCCCTGGAGGGCTCGGTGTTCGTCGCCGGGGCGGCGATTCAGTGGTTGCGGGACGGCTTGGGGATCATCGCGGACGCCGCCGAGACCGAGGAGCTCGCCCGCTCCCTTTCCGGAAACGAGGGCGTGTACTTCGTTCCAGCCCTGGTGGGCATGGGGGCGCCCCACTGGGACCCTTACGCCCGGGGGGCGATTCTGGGGATCACCCGGGGGACCACCAAGGCGCACCTGGCGCGGGCGGCCCTGGAGGCCATTGCCTATCAGACCGAGGACGTGCTCAAGGCGATGGAGGCCGATTCTGGGTACTTCCTCACCGAGCTTAGGGTGGACGGGGGTGCAGCGAGGAACGACTTCCTGTGCTCCTTCCAGGCGGACGTCTTGGGGATCCCGGTGGTGAGGCCGAAAGTGCTTGAGACCACGGCCCTGGGGGCTGCCTTCGCCGCCGGGCTCGCGGTGGGGTTCTGGGATCCCTCCGAGCTCGAAGGTCTCGTGCGGGTGGAGCGCCGCTTCGAGCCCCGCATGACGTCGAAGGAGAGAGAACGCCTCCTCTCCGGCTGGAGGAGGGCCGTGGAGCGGACTATGGGCTGGGCCAAGGAGACGAGATGAGGATCGCGGTTATCGGGGCCGGTGCCGTGGGGGCCCTCATCGCCCGGGAGCTAACGCGCTACGAGATCGATGTCCTGCTGTTCGAACGNGAGGCCGATGTCGGCTGGGGGGTGACCAAGGCCAACTCGGCGATCGTCCACGGCGGCTTCCACGACGCACCCGACACCGTGCGGGCCCGGTTTTGCGCGCCGGGGAACGCGATGTACGAAGGACTCTGCCGGGAGCTCGATGTTCCCTTCCGCAGGATCGGCGCTTACGTCCTCGCCTTCGACGAGGAGGAGCTTGCAGTACTGAGGGAACTTCAGGCCCAAGGTGAGGAAAACGGCGTTCCTGGTCTTGAGATCCATTCCCGAGAGGAGGTGCTGGCCCGGGAGCCGCACGTGAACCCGGGGGTGCGGGCCGGGCTTTGGTCCCCCACGGTGGGGATCACCGAGCCCTGGACTGTGGCCATCGCCGCTGTGGAGAACGCCGTCGCAAACGGCCTGGAGCTCCACCTTGCCGAGGAGGTCACTGGGATCGAGGTCCGGTCCGGGCGGGTGCAGGCGGTAGTGACCGGGGAGGGAAGATATCCCGTGGACGCGGTGGTGAACGCGGCGGGCCTCTTCGCCGACCGGATCGCCGAGATGGCCGGCCTTAAAGAGCCGGTGCTGTTCCCCCGGCGGGGGGAGTACATCCTCCTCGACAAGGCCGCCTCCGGGATCGTGCGTTCGGTGCTCTTCCCTGCCCCCACCGAGAAGTCCAAAGGGATCCTGGTCCTCCCCACCGTGGATGGGGGGGTGCTGCTTGGGCCCACGGCGGAGGACCTTCNCCGGGAGGCCCGGGAGGCCATTGAGACCACGCCCGAGGGCCTGCGGAGGGTGGTGGAGGGGGCGCGACGCCTCGTCCCCGGGGTGGATCTTTCCCAGGCGATAAAGACCTTCGCCGGGCTGCGTCCGGAATCCCCCCAGGAGGACTTCGTGGTGGGGCCGACCGTGGTGAAGGGGTTCTACCAGGCAGCGGCCATGCGCTCCCCGGGGCTCACCGCTGCCCCGGCCATCGCGGAGTGGCTGGCCCGCGGGATAGCCGGTGAGCTTTCCCTGTCCAAGAAGAGCTCCTTCGACCCCATGCGCACGGGGATCCCTTGCGTGGCGGAACTCACCGAGGCCGAGTGGGAGGCGCTCGTCGAAAGGGACCCCCGTTGGGGGCGCATCGTTTGTTTCTGCAATCGGGTGACCGAGGGGGAGATCGTGGAGGCGATCCGCCGCGGGGCCCGGAGCCTCGACGGCGTGAAGTTCCGCACCCGGGCGGGCTTCGGCCGCTGCCAGGGGGGCTTCTGTACCGACAGGATCCTCCAGATCTTGGCCCGGGAGCTCGGGGTGGAGCCCGAGGAGGTTCCCCTCCGGGACCCCCGCTCCCCGCTCGTTGTGGGGAAGGTGCGGCCGTGAGGGTTCACAAGGTAGATGTCCTCGTGGTAGGCGGCGGAGCGGCCGGGATCGCGGCCGCGGCGGCCGCGGCTCAGGAAGGAGCAAAAGCTCTCCTCATCGAGAGGAACGACCGCCTGGGCGGAGTGCTGGAACAGTGCATCCACCCGGGATTCGGTCTTCACCGCTACCGGGAGGAGCTCACTGGCCCGGAATTCGCCCACCGCCTTCTGCGCGAGTTCGATTCCTCCGGGGCGGAGGCCGTCACGGGTTGCACTGTCCTCGAGGTGGACCCCCAGGGACCCTCAGTCACCGCCGCCTCCCCGAGGGGACTCCTCAAGTTCCGTCCCAAGGCTCTCATCTGGGCCACCGGCGCCCGGGAGCGGCCCTTCGGAGCCCTCCGGATCCCTGGGGACCGCCCCGCCGGGATCTACACCGCCGGCCTCGCCCAGAGGCTGGTGAACATCCATGGACTCCTGCCGGGGAGGAAGGCGATCGTCCTCGGCTCGGGCGACATCGGCCTCATCATGGCCCGCAGGCTCCACCTCGAGGGGGTGGAGGTGGTGGCGGTCCTGGAGCTCAGGCCCTTCCCCGGGGGGCTCATGAGGAACGTGGTCCAGTGTCTGGAGGACTTCGGGATCCCGCTTCTCCTCCGGCACACCGTGGCCGAGGTGCACGGCAAAGACCGCCTCCAGGGGGTCACAGTGGTGGAGGTGGACGATGAGGGTCGGCCCATGCCGGGGACGGAGCGGTACGTGGAGGTCGATACCCTGGTCCTCTCGGTGGGACTCATCCCCGAGAACCGCCTCATCGAGGGCTTCGTCCCGCTCGACCCCTTGAACCGTGGTCCAGTGGTGAACGCCCGGCTCCAGACCGAGGTGCCCTGGCTCTTTGCCGCCGGGAACAACGTAGCGGTGTTCGACCTCGTGGACTCGGTGGCCGCGCTCGGGGAACGGGCCGGGGCCTTCGCCGCCCGCTACGTCAAGGGCGATCTCCCCGAAGGGAGGGCGATCCCGCTCGTGCGGGGGGAGAACGTGCTCCACCTTGTGCCGCATCACCTCGTCCCCGGGGTTCCGACCACGGTCTATATCCGGGTCCCCCGCCCCCTCCCCCGGGCAAGGGTGAACATAGGCGGGGTGGTCACGCTGAACCACGTCGGGGTGCGCCCCACCGAGATGATCGAGGTGAAGCTGAACGGTAAGGTCCTGGAGGAACTTGCCGGGCTCTCCGAGGTGCGGGTGGAGGTGAGCCCGGCGTGAAGAAGAGGCTCATCTGCGTTTCCTGCCCGGTAGGGTGCGAGATCACGGTGGAGCTCGAGGGCGGGCAGGTCGTGTCCGTGGCGGGCAACCGCTGCGGGCGGGGGGAAGCCTACGCCCGGGAGGAGGCGGTGGAGCCGCGGCGGGTGCTAGCCACCAGTGTCAAGGTCCTCGGGGGGGAGCTGCCCCTGGTCTCGGTGAAGACCGACCGACCGGTCCCCAAGCGCCTGATCCCNAAGATCATGGAGCTTGTCCGTTCCCTCTCCGTCTCCGCCCCGGTGGAGGTGGGTCAGGTGTTGGCGAAGGACGTGCTGGGCACGGGGGCGAACCTCGTGGCCACCCGGGCGGTCGCCCAGCGGACTTGTGCTTCGCACAGAGTGCTATAAACTTCTAAAAACATGTTGGAACTGATCATACTTTTTACTGCCGGAGCGTACGTGGGTTGGAACATCGGGGCCAACGATGCTGCCAACTGCATCGGCACGTCCGTCGGCTCCGGCCTCCTTTCCTACAGGAAGGGGATCCTGCTCGTGGCGGTGTTCGTGGTGGTCGGGGCCCTGCTCCAGGGCCAGAACGTGATGAAGACCATCGGCAAGGGCATCGTCGCTGCCGAGCTCCCCCCCGCCGCCGTGTTCGCGGCGCTGCTTTCGGCTGGCTTGTTCGTCACCTTGGCCACCTGGTTCAGGTTGCCGGTGTCCACCTCCCAGGCCATCGTGGGTGGAGTGGCCGGGGTGGGGTTCTCCACCGGTCTTGAGGTGAACGTGGCCAAGCTCGCCACCATCGCCCAGGTATGGGTGGTGTGCCCATTCCTCACCGGGCTCTTGGCCTTCATCTTCTACAAGCTGCTCTCCATCCCTATTAGGAAGATCCAGCGGCCGGAGCTTTGGGACCGGGTTGTCAACGTGCTGCTCGTGGGGAGCGCAGGCTACGTGGCCTTCTCCCTGGGGGCGAACGACGTGGGGAACTCGGTGGGCCCGATCGCCAACTTAGGGGTCCACACGTCCTGGCTCAGCCTGTTCGGTGGGGTGGCGCTGGCCACCGGGGCGCTCACCTTCGGCCGGCGGGTTACCGAGACGGTGGGGAGTGGCATCACCCCGCTTGACCCCTTGAGCGCCTCCGCAGCACAACTCGCCGCCGCGCTCGGGGTGCACTTCTTCTCCGTTCTGGGGATCCCGGTGTCCACTTCCCAGTCGGTGGTGGGGGCGGTGGTGGGGGTGGGCTTTGTGCACGGGGTCAAAGCGATCGAGCGACGACGGGTGTTCGAGATCCTGGGCGGGTGGGTAGCGACCCCTACGGTGGCCGGCCTGTTCTCCTTCGGCCTTTACCGACTGATCGCCCTGTTTGTGCGTTAGGCCCGCCGCTGGGCCACCATGATCTCGATTCGGTCCGAGAGGTCCTCGGCGCGGTCGGAGATCTCCACCAGGGTCTCGATGAACCCCCGTACGTGGAGCTTCTCCGCGAGGTCTATGTCCATCCGGAACAGTTTCTGGATGGCCTCCCGCTCCATGTGGTCGACTTCGGACTCCATGGCCTCGATCTTTTGGGTGGACTCAAGCGCCCGTCGCATGTCGGAGAACAGGAGGTGCAAAGCGTTTTTTACCTCGACGAAGATCTCGGCGCTCTTCTTTACGATGTCCCTGACCAGGGGCACGATCTCGTCCGGGATCGCAACCCGCTGGGGGATGAGATAGTCCAGAGTGGCCTCGGCGGCGTTGGCGAGCTTGTCCACGCCCTCGATGATCTCCAGGATATCCCGGCGGGAGCTAGCGAGCAGCGCCCCCCGTAGGATCTCGGCCTCCACTTTGCGGCGCACGTCGTCGGCGCGCCCCTCGGCCCGGTGGGTGGCGTAAGCGAGCTCCTCCGCCTCCTTGAGGTCGCCCTCAAGGTAGGCGGCGATGGCCTTGCCGAAATTGTCTAGGGCCTCCTCCACCTGGCCCAGGTGTTGGAGGATCAGTTGTTCTACACGCTTCCAACTTCTCCCAATAGCCACGACCTCTCCTTTACACTCCTAGGTTACCAGATGTGCTTTAGGACGGCAACCGTGCCGATCCCGCTGGACAACAAAGCGGAGCTAGCCTAAAATGAGACGATGTATCAAGTAGCGGTTGGAGGCGAGGTCTCTTGCCGGACGTAAGTTGGGAGCAGAGGCTGAGGGAGGCCGGGTATCGACTTACCCCGGCCAGGCGCGCGGTGCTGGCGCTCCTCTCCCGAGCTGAGGGGCCGCTTTCCCCCGGGGAGGTGCTCCGCCGGGCGCGGGCGTTGTGTCCCGGACTCGGTCGGGCCACGGTTTACCGTACCCTGTCTCTCCTCGTGCGCCTGGGGCTTGCCCGGGCCGTGCCCGGGCCGGGCGGGTTGCACTACGTCCGGGCGGAGGAGGGGGTGCATCGCCTTGTGTGTCAGGGGTGTGGGGCCGAGCTTGCGCTGGAGCTGTGCTTGGCCGGGGGCCTCGCTGAGGAGCTGGCGAGGCGATACGGCTTCTCNATCCGGGGACACGTGCTCGAGTTCTACGGNCTGTGTCCGGATTGCCAAAAGGGGGAGTAAAAGATGTCCGCTTCGGCACCGAAGGCCTTGTGGCTGGCGATATTAGGGTTACTCCTCCTCGCCGGGCCGGCCCTGGCGGGGGAGATCAGGGCCGTGGCCACCACTTCCATCCTGGGGGACGTGGTGCGGGAGGTGGCCGGGGAGTTCGTGGACCTCGCGGTGCTCTTCCCCCCTGACACAGATCCCCATACGTTTGAGCCCACTCCCCAGGAGGTAGCGCTTCTTTCCCGGGCGGACGTGGTGTTCGTGTGCGGAGCCGGCCTGGAAGCCGCCTTGGAACCACTGCTGGGGCTGGCCCGCCGGGTGGTCTCCGTGTCGGAGGGGATCCCCTTGCATGTCTTCGCCGACGGGCGGGTGGACCCCCATGTGTGGCTTGATCCCATGAACGTAGCGGTGTGGGCGGAGAACGTCGCCGCCGCCCTGGTGGAGCTCGATCCATCCCATGCGGAGGACTATCGTGCTTGGGCGGCCGCGTACCGACGAAAGCTCGAGGAGCTCGACGCCTGGATTCGAACAGAGGTGGAAAAGGTCCCCGAGGAAAGGCGGATCCTGGTGGTTGACCACCTGGCGTTCGGCTACTTCGCCGCCCGCTACGGATTCCGGCAAGCTGCGGCGGTTCTCCCCGGGTTCAGCACCCTGGCCGAGCCATCGGCGCGGGAGCTCGCTGCCCTGGAGGAGAAGATCCGGGAGCTTGGTGTCCCAGCGATCTTCGTGGCTCACACCACAACCTCCCCCTTGGTGGAGCGCATAGCCGATGACACCGGGGTGAGGGTGGTCAGGCTTTACGTGGGGGCCCTGTCTGGCCCCGAGGGCCCGGCCCCGACCTACCTCGACCTCATGCGTCAGCTTGTCTTCAGCATCGTGGCCGCCTTGGAGGGTGAGGATGCGGAATAGCCCCTCTGCCGAGGGCCGGGTTTGCCGGCCGTCCCTCCTCCCGTTTCGGGGAGGCCGGATAGGGAAGGGGTACGTAGCCCACGTTCCCGGGGCCCCGGCCCTGGAAGTGGACCACGTATACGTGCACTTCGACGGCCGGCCCGCGCTGGAGGACGTGACCTTCGGCCTCTCCGGGGGGGAACGCCTGGCTGTGGTGGGGCCGAACGGGGCCGGCAAAAGCACCCTGCTCAAGGTGATCGCCGGGGTGCTCCCCCCCACCGCTGGGGAAGTGAGGATCCACGGCCACGACCCCTGCGGCCACATCTGCATCGCCTACCTCCCGCAGCGCTCGGAGATCGACTGGCGGTTCCCGGTGACGGTGGCGGACGTGGTGATGATGGGCCGGGTGGGAAGGTTGGGCTTTCTGCGCCGTCCCGGCGCCCGGGACCGGGCCCTGGTGCAGGAGGCCCTGGCAGCGGTGGGACTAGAGGCCCTGGCGGGCCGCTGGATCGGGGAGCTCTCCGGGGGGCAGCAACAGCGCATGTTCATCGCCCGGGCCTTGGCACAAGAAGCAGAGCTGGTGCTCCTCGACGAGCCCCTCGCTGGCCTGGACGTAAGCTCCCAGGCCGCAGTGCTGGAGCTCCTTGGCGTCTTGGCGGAGCGCGCGGTGACCTTGCTCATGTCCCTCCACGACCTGGACATCGCCGCCGAGCACTTCCCCAAGGTGTTGCTCCTCAATCGGCGGGTGATCGGCCTCGGGGCCCCCGAGGAGGTGTTCACCCCGGCCCGGCTGGTGGAGGCGTTCGGCGGCCGACTGCGGGTGCTGTCTCCCGAGGGGCGTGTAGTGGTGAGCGATCCCTGCCGGACCGAGGAGGGAGGGGAACGCCGTGGGTGAGCTTCTCTTTGCGCCGCTCGCCTTCCCGTTCATGGTGCGGGGGCTGGTTGCCTCGGCCCTGGTGGGGGCCTTGTGCGCCGTGGTGGGCACCTACGTGGTCCTGCGGGGGATGGCCTTCTTCGGGGACGCCCTTGCCCACGCCATCCTACCTGGGGTGNCGGTGGGGTACCTCGTGAGCGGGGGAAGCCGGCGGTCCCTGTTCTGGTGGGCACTCGCCACGGCCGTCTTGGCGGCCATGGGGATCGGGGCCCTCTCCCGGCGGGGCCGGCTGCGGGAGGACACGGCCATCGGCATTGTGCTAGCCGGTATGTTCGCCTTGGGGATCGCCCTCATCTCCACGGTGCGGGGCTACGCGGTGGACCTGGCGCACTTCTTGTTCGGGAACGTCCTTGCGGTCTCGAGTTTCGACCTCGTCCTCATCGCCTCGTTCGGCGGGGTGGTGTTCTTAGCGGTGCTACTTTTCTACAAGGAGTTCCTGGTCATAACCTTCGACCCGGACCTTGCTGCCACCCTCCGCCTTCCCACCGGGTTTTTACGAAACCTCCTGCTCGTCTTGATCGCGGTGACGGTGGTGGTTTCCCTTCAGACGGTGGGGGTGGCACTCATGCTGGCCATGCTGGTGACCCCGGCGGCCACTGCCTACCTACTCACCAAGCGGTTCTCCCATATGATGATCCTCGGGGCGATGATCGGGGCCGCCTCTGGGGTGGTGGGGTTGTACCTCTCCTACTGGACCGGGATCGCCTCCGGGGCGGCCATCGTGCTCGTGGC
>MTNI01000045.1 GCA_002011415.1 Candidatus Acetothermia bacterium JdFR-47 | reverse complement strand
AAAAGAGCTGGCTTAGGAGGTGGAAGTTGAGGAGCCAAAAGTTAGCTTGGCTTCTGGTATTTGCGTTTTTTGTAGGTGTTGGAGCAAGCGGGTTCTCTGAAGAGTTGCAGACTGCCTCCGCGACGCTTTCCACGGTGATCCAGACGATCCAAGAGAATCAGTTTGTCTCGGAGGAGCAGGAGACGGTGCTCTCGTCGTTTTTCATTACGGCCATCGAGCAAGGGGCCTTGTCCCCGGAGCAAGCTCTTGAGCTCCTCACCACAGTGGGTTGGGAGGAACTCACGGCTGACGACAACGTTGGGTTTGTCGTGCGGGCGCTTGAGCTTGCATTGATAGCCGTTACGGCCGAGGACGCGGCCTATGATGAAGTTCTCGCCACGCTCGCTGAAATGGTGGAGTCGGGGAAGCTTGGGCCGTTGGCATCGGAAGAGCACGAGGTGGCGGCCTTGCCAGGTCTTTTCTCCTCCTTGCTAAAGTCTGCCGGGGAGATGTCCTCCGATTTCTGGAATCAGGTTGAGGAGCTCGTCGCGGCTGGGGTGCCTTCNGGGATCGTGGCCCGCACTGTAAGGCAAATGCTGCGCTCCGGAGCCACCGAGGAGGAGGTGCTCGCCGCTCTTGAGGCGCTGGGCGAGGGCGCCCCTCAAGGCGGGCATCACGGACAAGCGGCGGAGAGCCCCTCCACGGGCAATAAGCATCAAGACAGGGAAGAGAATCACAACCAGGGGGGTTCAACGGGCCCTCAGGTTGAGAGAGAGCACAACCGGCATGGCGGCTCCTCTGGTGATCAGGGGAGGTCCCAGGACGACGACGAGGAAGAGGGTCATGGCCCCAAGCGAGGGAAGAAAGGCTGAGTAGGGTTAAACCCAAGCGCGGTTTGCAGGCCGGCTCCGCACGGGGCCGGCTTTTTTAGGCAGGGCTTTTCCCTTGTGGTACCATCCTCCCAAGGAGGGGAGCGATGATCAAGGGGAGAGCCTGGAAGTACGGGGACGACGTGAACACGGACGTCATCTTCCCTGGCCGCTACACCTACGCCCGCATGGAGCCCGAGGAGATGGCAAAGCACGCCCTGGAAGACCTGGACCCCAGCTTNGCCAAGGAGGTCCGGCCCGGAGACGTGATCGTGGCCGGTAAGAACTTCGGCTGTGGCTCCTCCCGGGAGCAGGCGGCCACCTGTCTCGCCGCCGCCGGGGTGGGGGCGGTGGTGGCCAAATCCTTCGCCCGCATCTTCTTCCGCAACGCGATCAACAACGGGCTTCCGGTGCTGGAGATCCCCGAGGCCGTGGACGCGATCCAGCCAGGGGACGAGGTGGAGATAGACCTGGAGCGGGGGGTGCTNATCCATAAAGGGGTGGAGTACCGCTTTCCGCCCCTTCCACCCACGGTGGTTGCNATCCTGAAGGACGGGGGNCTCATCCCCCATCTCGCGAAGAAGCTCGCTAAGGAGGCGTAAATGGCTAAGTACAAGATTGCCTACCTCCCCGGCGACGGGGTAGGCCCCGAGGTGCTGGAGGCGGCGCGCATCGTCCTCGATGCCGTGGAGTTCGACGCCGAATACGTGCACGGGGACGTNGGCTGGAAGTTCTGGTGCCAGGAAGGAAATCCCCTCCCCGACCGCACGATCGAGGTCCTGAAGAGCACCGACGCGTGCCTGTTCGGTGCCATNACCTCCAAGCCTAAGGACGAGGCCGAAAAGGAGCTCGCCCCCGAGCTTCAGGGCAAGGGGCTCACCTACTCCAGTCCCATCGTAGCCATCCGCCAGATGTTCGACCTCTACGCCAACGTCCGTCCCTGCAAGGCCTTCCCNGGCAANCCCTTGAACTTCCGGAACGACATAAACCTGGTCGTGTTCCGAGAGAACACCGAGGGCCTCTACTCCGGGGTTGAGTTCCACCCGGTACCGGACGAGGTGCGCAGCGCCCTTTCCGCTCACTCCCCCAAGATGGCGCGCTTTGCGGACGTCCCGGCCGATGAGCTCGCCATCTCCTGCCGCATCTTCACGAAGAAGGGCTGTGAGCGGATTGTGCGGGCCGCCTTCGAGTATGCCAAACAGCATGGCTACCCCACCGTCACCGTGGTGGAGAAGCCCAACGTCATCCGGGAGACGAGCGGGATGATGGTCAGAATCGCCCGCGAGGTGGCCAAGGACTACCCCGGGATCGAACTTTGGGAAACCAACATCGACGCCATGTGCATGTGGCTGGTGAAGAATCCGCAGAACTATGGGGTTTTAGTTTCCTCCAACATGTTCGGGGATATCATCTCGGATCTAGCTGCCCAGCTCGTAGGGGGGCTTGGCTTCGCCTCAGCCGGGAACATCGGGGAAGACTATGCGGTGTTCGAGCCCACCCATGGCTCGGCCCCCAAGTACGCTGGCCAGTACAAGGTGAACCCCACCGCCGCGATCTTGGCGGCCAAGATGATGCTGGACTGGCTGGGGGAGGGGGAGAAGGCGGCGAAAATCGAACGGGCCGTGGCCCAGGTCATCGCCGAGGGGAAGGTCCGCACCTACGACCTTGGGGGGAACGCCTCAACGCTGGAGATGGCGGAGGCCATCGCAGAGAAGGCCAGGAGGGCCTGATGGGCCGCACGGTAATTGAGAAGATCTTCACCGCCCACTCCCAGGACGAGGTGGCGCCGGGGGAAGTGATCTGGCTGGAGATAGACGTGCGCAGCGCCCGGGACTTCGCCGGGGCCAACGTGGTGAAGCGCTTCCGCGAGGCGTTCCCTGGGGCGAAGGTGAATGACCCGAAAAAGACGTTCTTCACCTTCGACTGCAACGCCCCGGCCAACACCATCGCTTACGCCCAGAACCAGCAGATCTGCCGGCTGTTTGCCCGCGAGCAGGGGATCCGGGTCTACGATGTGAACTCCGGCATCGGCTCGCATGTCTTGATCGAGGAGGGGCTGGCCGTCCCCGGGGCTACGGTGGTGGGCACTGACTCGCACCTCAACATCATGGGGGCGGTGGGGGCGTTCGGCCAGGGGATGGGCGACGTGGACATCGCCTACGTGTTCCGCACCGGCCGCACCTGGTTCGAGGTGCCTCCAACGATGCGGGTGGTGGTAAAGGGGCGTTACGAGTACCCGACCACGGCCAAAGACCTGACCCTGGCGCTGGTNGGCAGGCTGGGCTCCCGGGGAGCGTTGGGGAGGGCGGTGGAGATCGTAGGGGAAGAGGTTGAAGCCCTGGACCTGGCTGGCCGGATCACGCTGGCCTCCATGGCCACCGAGATGGGGGCCATCATCTCCTTCCTCCCCCCATCGGAGGAGGTGCTCGCCTTCGCGAAGGAAGCCTCGGGCCGGGAGGACCTTGNGTACCCCATTCCTGACCCGGACGCGTCCTACGTGGAGACGGTGGAGCTGGACGTCGCAGGGCTCCGCCCCAAGATCGCCGCGCCCCCGCGGCCGGACAACGTCCACGACGTTGCGGATCTTGAGGGAGAGCCGGTGCAGTCCGTGTTCGTCGGCTCCTGTACCAACGGGCGCTATGAGGATATACGCCTCGTGGCCGAGATCCTAAGGGGGCGGAAGGTGGCCCCGGGGGTGATGCTCAAGGTGGCCCCGGCCACCCGCAGGGTGTGGGGGCGCCTGCTCAANGAAGGGTGGCTGGAGGTTTTGTACGAGGCGGGTGCGATCATCACGCACCCGTCTTGCGCCGGCTGTGCCCAGGGGCAGATCGGAATGACCGGCGAAGGGGAACTGCAGCTTTCCACCGGGAACCGCAATTTCCCCGGAAAGCAAGGTAAGGGCCCCACCTACCTCTGCTCCCCGGCCACGGCGGCGGCCTCGGCCTTGCAGGGGAAGATCACCTCGCCGGAGCGGCTCTGAGGAGGGGGAGATGAAGCCGGAAGTCATCACCGGAAAGCCCTGGCTGATCACGGACGAGCAAGGGAAGCTGATCGACGACATCGACACCGACCAGATCTACCACAACGCTCACCTCGCCGTGACCGACCCGAAGGAGATGGCGAAGTACGCGTTCGGGAACCTCAAGGGCTGGGAGGATTTTCCCACCAAGGTCCGACCTGGGGACATCCTGTTCGTGGGGGAGAACTTCGGCGCGGGCTCGTCGCGCCAGCACGCGGTGGACTGCTTCCTCGCCCTGGGGGTCGCCGCCATNGTGGGCCGCTCCTTCGGCGCCATCTACAAGCGCAACGCCATCAACTCCGGCCTCCCCCTGCTTGAGCTCCCGGACATGCCCCTAGAGGAGCTTTGGGGCCTTGCGCAGGTCACAGTGAACCTGGAGACCGGGGAGATCCTGGGGGCCGGACGAGTTCCTGATCGCCAAGGCCAAGCCCATGTCCAAGGTGGCCCTGGAGATCTACCACGCCGGCGGACTGCTGAAGCTCGCTAGCCATTAGTGTAGAGGAGCTCTCTTCCAGCCCGCAGCTCCATCTCTTGACTGTGNCCTTGTGGTATAGTANTATGTGATTGATTTGGATGTACCGAGGTGATGGCTATGTCTCGGTGGGCATACGGTTTCTTGATCGTGGCGGTCGGGCTTGTCCTTTCNGGAAGCACAGGCTTGGCCTTTCAAGCCTGCGGGTGGGAAGAGATCCGGCAGGCCCTCTTGGATGGGAACGCCAGTGAGTTCATCGTCAATGCCGCCTATCCTGTGAGTCTTTCAGGGGAGACAGAGTTTGAGCGGGTGATNGCTGCGGCNAACTGGGTGGCCTCCCACATAACCTACGCTCCCGACGATCCGGAGTGTGGCGACGTCTGGGTCTCCGCTGACGAGGTCTTCCGCCGGCGCCGGGGCGACTGTGAGGACTTCGCCATTCTCCTGTGCGCTTTGATCCGCTACGTTGTTGGGGTTCCTGCAAGCCGGGTTTGGGTGCAGGCTGGGCTGGTCGCGGTGCCTCAGGATCCCTCGAAGCCTCCACTTGCTGGGCATGCATATGTGGTCTANCGCAGCGAGCAAGGCGGGGTCTGGTACGTAGAGCCGCAGTGGGGAGGTACTCCGTATCGTGGCTCCTCAGCCATTGTGGGCGAAAGTGCCATGCTCAGGTTCAACGACAGTTGGGTGACCGGCGGCGGCATTTTCCTCGCCGGACCAAGGAATGGCGACCAAGCTCAACAAGCTCGAGGNGCTGGAAAAGGGATGGCNCGGTGCCCTGCTGGTGAGAGTTCGTCCCCGAACAGATGCGCAGCGGACACTATTCCCCAGCCCAATGTGCCAGTTCTGAAGGACCTCCCTTGCCCGGATATGCCATCGTCCACTCCCGGCGGGAAGGGCATGATCGAAAAGGTAGAGGCCGTTGGGGGCCCGCCCTGCGGCGAAGTCGGTGGCGGGGTCGGTGGGGCTGGAGCACTTCCCGGCGTGGTCCCCTTGGCCGAGGAGGATGAGGAGCGGGTGCCAGGCCCGAGTCGAGGGAGAAAACCTTAGACACCTGTCCCTGGAGGGGCGGGGCGAGGGAAGGAGGTGGGGTTATGGCAAGATGGGTGCTGGGCGTGGTGGTGATGGGTGCGGTCCTTTCCTTGGGGTTTGGCCTTTGGGCGGAGACCGTGGAGATCACTGGAGAGGAGCAGCTCCTGCAGGTGCTGGAGCTGGCCTGTGCGTTGGCCACAGATAACCAGACCGCTTCCCAGACGCTCTGCGCGCAGCTGCAGGAGCGCCTGAGGGAGGAGCTGGGGGAGAGGCTGCAGGAACATGGGATCGTGAGATTGGACCCGGAGCTCCTGGGGGAGGCGCTGGCCTGGGAATTTCAGTGGCGGCACGAATATCAGTTCGCGTGGGGGCTGGAGGAAGCTCTTCAACTCGTACTGGGGTTGGTGGAGCTCATCGATCAAGGCGCGTACGGCGGGGAACTGCGTGAGATTCTGGCCCGTGGTCGGGCGGCCGGGTACTCCCCGGGAGAGGTTGCGCTTCTGGTCACCGAGCTCGCCCGAAGGGCCACTGCGCAAACGCCGGCTGAGGACGTGCTCGAGGAGGCCCTGGAGCACCTCGAGGAGTTACTGGAAGAGATCCGCGAGCGGGCGCTTGGTCATGAAGAGGCCGGGGAGGAGCACGGCGAGTCCCCCGGGCGTGAGGACCATGAGAACGGAGACCATGAAAACGGCGACCATGACGCCGGAAAGTCCCCGGCCGTGGAGCACCGCGATGATGGCTCCGGCTCCGACGACGGCAAGGACGAGGAGATGGAACACCGCGGTTCCCCCGGGGCAGAGGGCGAGGATAACGGCTCCTCCAACTCGGGCGATGAAGACGACGAGGATGAAGACGCGGGAGAGGAAAGTGGCCACCACGGACATGACCATGACGGCTCAGACGAGGGCAACCAGGGCAAGAAGGGAAAGTGACCTGAGTTGAAGTCAGGAGGCGAAGATGAGGGCGACGGCGCTATTGGCTTTGGCTGCTCTGGCAGTGGGGAGCGTGGCCTTGGCCGAGGAAATTCAAATCACGACCGAAGACCAATTCGTCCAGGTAATGGCCCAGATCTGTGCTGAGCAAACCCCGTCCCAGGTCATTGACTGCGAGCGGGTGACCGAGCGGCTCCGAGTCGCGGTGCGGCGTCAGTTGATGCATGGGCCCATTTGGCTGGACACGGAGTTTTTGGAAGAGGTGATCCTTTGGACGTGGCGATGGGCGGTGGAGCATCAGCACGAGTGGGAAGGGGAACAGGCTCTGCAGCTCGCCCTGAAGATCACAGAGCTCGTCGGCAAGGGCGCCCGAGGTGAGCAAATCCGTGATCTGCTCGGGCAAGGGCAGGCGGCCGGTTACTCCCCCGAAGAGATCGTGGAGTTGGTTACGGCCTTGGCCTCCTACATCACTACCGAGACCCCGGCCGAGGACCTACTGCAGCGTGCCCTGGAGGGGGTACAGCACAACCAAAAGCCCACGGAGTTGATCCAGGCCATCCACGAGTGGATTGAGGAAGAGCACGGGACGTGCGACAACGGCAAGCAGGATGAGGGCCAGGGCAAGCCAGACGAGTGCCAAGATAACGGCTCGTCCGGTGGTGAAGAAGGGGAGAACGGATCTAATAGCTCTGGCGAAGGAGATCAAGGGTGCCCGGGAAAGGGAAAGCCCTAGTCTTCTAGGCCCTTAAGGGCCTTTTTGGATATGTGGGGCCACCTCCGGGTGGCCCCTGTACTTTAGCGGGGATGATGATGCTAGCTTGGGTTTTGCTTAAACGCGATAGCCTTCGGCGTTGACGGAGGCCCCCTCCGGTGCCTACGATGGTTTTGAAAGGAGGCGAGGTGGGAACCAAAGAGGTTGAGGTCGGCGTTGTGACTGACTATTTCCAAAAAATCGGTGTGGTAGCGATCGAGGTCCACCCCAGGGCGAGCCTCAAGTTAGGCGACCGCATCGTCATCCGCGGTCCCCACACCCATATCGAGCAGACCGTGGATTCGCTAGAGATCAACCATCAGCCGGTTATCGAGGCCGGGGGAAGGGCCCAGGTNGGGCTCTTGGTCCACGTCACAGGCCCTGAGGAGGAGTGGCTCCCTAACATCCCGCGCGCGGGGAACAAGGTATACAAGCTGGTGGGATAGCTCTTTCCTTCAAATCGGGCTTGCCAAGTGGGTAGTGTAGCTTTCACCATCTGGCTTTGCTTTCGTGTAAGTCTTGTTGGATCAAGGTGTTGGGGCGCTCTTCGGGAGGGCCGTAGCCGCCCCCACCCGGGGTGCGGATGGAGATCACCGCTCCAGGAGGGACTTCGGCCGTTCCCTTAGCTGGAAGGGGTTGCTCCTTCCCGTCCACGATAAGCCTGTCCTCCCCCGGGACGCCCGGCTCCCCGCCCGCAAGGCCGTAGGGGCGCGTTACCCTGCGGTCGGCAAGGAGGGAAACGGTGGCCCGATGCGAAAGCACCCGGATGTCGCGGCGGATCCCCAGGCCCCCGCGGAACTTCCCCCTNCCCCCTGAGTCCGGACGGAGCTCGTACCGCTCCACTCGTAAGGGGTAGGCGATCTCCAGGGCCTCCACTGGGGTGTTCAAGGTGTTGGTCATGTGGGAGTGGACCCCGTCGATCCCGTCCCGGTCCGGCCGGGCCCCGAAGCCCCCGCCGATCGTCTCGTAGAAGGTGTAGGGTTCCCCGGTGCGGGGGTCGATCCCGCCGATGGTCAGGTTGTTCATCGTTCCCTGGCAGGCGGCGCAGGCGCGCTCCGGAAGGGCCTGCGCCAGCGCCCCGATGAGGACGTCCACGATCCTTTGCGAGAGCTCCAGGTTTCCCCCGCCCACCGGGGCCGGGGGCCGGGCGTTCACTACCGTTCCCTCAGGGGCCACGATCCGGACCGGCCGCCAGCAACCCTCGTTGGGCGGGACCTCGGGGTCGAGAAGGGCGCGGACCNCGAAGAACACGGCCGAGGCCGTCACGGCAAAGGGGGCGTTCACCGGCGCCCGCACTTGGGGGGAGCTCCCGGTGAAGTCCACGGAGAGCTCTCCCTCTCGCACGATAACCTCGGCTCGGACCCGGATACCTTCATCCAGGGCGTCCTCGAAGGCGTAGCGCCCTGGAGGGACCTTTCGANTCGCCGCGCGCATCCGCCGCTCGGCGTAGTCCAAAAGCTCTCCGAAGGCGGAGAGGAGGGTGTCAACCCCGAAGCGCTCAGCCAAGCCGACCAGGCGCTTGATCCCCGTCTCGACGGCCGCCCGTTGGGCGCGGAGGTCCCCTTCTCGCTCCTTCGGGGTACGGACATTGGCCAGGATCAGGTCCAGGGCCTCTCGGTTGAGCACGCCGGCCCGCCAGAGCTTGAGCGGCGGGATGATGAGGCCNTCCTGGAAGATCTCCGTGGCCTCGGCGGGGAGGCTCCCCGGGGTCATGCCCCCGACGTCGGCNTGGTGGGCCCGGGCCGCGAGGAAGCCGATGAGCTTCCCCCGGAAGAAGGCCGGGGCTACGAAGGAGATGTCCGGGAGATGTGCCCCACCCCGGAAGGGGTCGTTCAGGACGACGATATCCCCGGGGGCCCAATCCGGGAAGGCCGCGATCGCGGCCCGCACGGAGAAGGGCATCGCCCCGAGGTGTACTGGGATGTTCTCCGCCTGAGCCACCATCCGGCCCTCGGGGTCGAAGACCGCCGAGGAGCAGTCCCGCCGTTCCTTGATGTTGGGGGAGTAGGCGGTCCGGATGAGGGCGGCCGACATCTCCTCCGCCACCCCGGAGAGGGCGTTGCCGAGGACCGCAAGCGTTATGGGATCCACGATCCCACCTCCAGGATCAGGTTTCCGAAGGGATCCACCTGAGCCTGCGCGTGCGGCGGCACCACCACGGTGGACTCTGCTCCCTCCACCACCGCCGGGCCGGGGAAAGAGGCTCCCGCGGGGAGGCGCTCGCGGGCGAGGATCGGGGTCTCGATCCAGCCGGCGGCCGGGCCGAAATAGACCGGGCGGACCTCGATCCGGGCCTCCTCCTGGCTCCCATCCTTCGGAGCCCGGGGAAGCTCCGGTTTCGGCGTCCGGCCGATCGCAGTAAGGCGCAGGCTCACAAGCTCCACCGGCTCGTCCGGCACCGCATAGCCGTAGAGGGCTTCGTGCCGCTGGTGGAAGGCCTCGGTGAGTCGCTGCAAGTCCTCCCCCGCCAGGGGACGGTCAGGAAGCGGAACCGAGAGCTCGTACGCCTGACCCCGGTAGCGGAGGTCCGCAGCGGGGAGGAACTCCATCTCCCCGTCCTCGACCCCCTCAGCGGAGAGGAGCTCCCGGGCCTCCTTACGAAACGCTGCAAGCACATCGCTTAGCCTCTCGGGCGCTGCTTCCGCCAGGGGAAGGACAAGGGAGCGGACGAAGGTATGCCGGAGGTCCGCGGCCAGAAGCCCCAAGGCGGAGAGTACCCCCGCTTGGGCCGGCACGAGGACCCTGGGGATCTCGAGCTTCCGGGCGAGGCTCGCCCCGTGCAGCGGCCCGGCCCCGCCGAAGGCCACCAGGGTAAAGCCGCGGGGGTCATGGCCCCGCTCCACGGTGATCACCCGGATCGCCCGTTCCATGGTGGCCTCCACCACCTCTAGGGTCCCCCATGCTGCCTCCTCGAGGGAGATGCCTAGGGGCTCCGCGATCTTCTGGATCGCCTCCCGCGCCCGCGTGACCGAAAGCGGGGGCAGCCCTCCCAGCGGGCGGTCCGGGGGCAGGCGCCCGAGCAGGAGGTGCGCATCGGTCACCGTGGGTTCGGTCCCCCCGCGGCCGTAGCAGGCCGGCCCGGGGACAGCCCCGGCGCTGCGCGGCCCCACGCGCAAGACCCCACCTTCGTCCACCCAAGCGATGCTCCCTCCTCCGGCCCCGACGGTGTGGACATCCACCATGGGAAGACGCACCGGTCGACCTGCGATCTCCCGTTCCGAAGTAAGGGTCGGCTCCCCACCTTGGATCAGGGCCACGTCGGCGCTCGTTCCGCCCATGTCCAGGGTGATGAGGTCGGAGAAGCCCGCGGCCAGGCCGACGAAGCGCGCCCCTTCCACCCCGCCCGCAGGGCCGGAAAGGAGAAGGGCTGCTGCCCGAAGCGACGCCTCCTCCACCCCGGCCACGCCCCCGTTCGACTGCATGAGGAGAAGAGGGGCCCTAATGCCCCGCTCGTGGAGGGCCTCCGCCAAGCGCTCCAGGTACTTCCCCACCACCGGCCGCAGCACCGCGGTGAGTACCGTGGTGGAGGTCCGTTCGTACTCCCGAAATTCGGGAAGCACTTCCGACGAGAGGGTGATCGGGACCTCCACCCCCTCCTCCACGAGGATCTCCCGCACGCGGCGCTCGTGGGATGGATTCAAGAAGGAAAAGAGAAGCACCACGGCCACGGACTCCACCTTTCCCCGCAGGCGCCGGGCAAGACGTCGCACCGTCCCCTCGTCCAAGGGGCGGACCACCTGGCCCCGCCAGTCCAACCGCTCTGGCACCTCCAGGCGCCATTCCCTGGGCACGACGGGGGTAGGGCGGTCGACGAAGAGGTCGTAGAGGGCGGGCCGGTTCTGGCGGCCGATCTCGAGGACGTCCCGGAACCCTTCGGTGGTGAGAAGAGCAGTTTTGGCCCATTTCCCTTCCAGGAGAGCGTTCGTGGCCACTGTGGTCCCGTGGACCAAGCGGGTCAGGGGACGAGGGGCTGAGAGCGCCTCCTTCAGAGCGGCGAGGAACCCCTCCTCCGGGCGGGGCGTGGACGGCACCTTGAGGGAACAGACCCTGCCTTCCTCCACCCACACCAGGTCGGTGAAGGTGCCGCCGATGTCCACCCCCACCAGGAGCCCTGCCCTCATACGCTTGCGAGCTCCAGGTCCCGGGCATCCCGCAAGGCTCTTCCCGGACGCAGGATGGCCACGGTCCGCTCAGTCCCCCCGTAGGCGGAGGAGGTGAAGATGGTGAGGCACCGCCAGTCGAATAGGTAAGTGGGGGCGTGGGGCTGATGCGACCGCACCAGGGCCTTGAGGGAAAGTCTCCGCGCGATCTCCTCGAAGTAGTCCCGGCCGAAAGTGGGCCGGCCGAAGTAGTCGCCGGCGGAGTAGCCGGGAGCGTCAGCCCAGTCTCCCCAAGTGATCTTCCGCCAGTCTGCTGACCCAAGCTGGATCTTCTCGATCTCCTCCACCTGTTTCACGTCGGGTAGCGCTCCGTGCAGGGCGAGGAGCCCGCTTGGGTGCCAGGCCGCGAGGGGAAGAGAAGCCAAGGCCTCGGCGTAAGCCCGTTCCCGTCGGGGGCCAAGGCGATGCCAGAAATCCGCGGGGGAGAAGGGGGCTATAGCCCAGCCCTCGTGGTTCCCCATGAGGAGGAACACTTGGTCAGGCCACGCGAGCTTGGTCTCAAGGAGGAGATGCAGGTTCCCCTCTGAGTCCGGCCCACGGTCCACATAGTCCCCCAAGAACACGATCACGTGGTCCGGGGAGAGGAAGCGGGAAAGCACCTCCTCGGTTGCCTCCCGATCTCCGTGGGTGTCTCCCACGAACACGATCGTCTTTCCCTCCGGGAGGCGGATCAGCCGGCCTTCCTCTCGAAACCTCTTCTCCGCAGCGGCCAAGAGCTCACGGTCCTCCACGGCGCTAAACCTAACGCGCTTTGTTTTCGAAAGCAACGTGCATGCTTTACGTGGGCATCTCTGGGGCCACTGTTTAATACCCGTCTACCCCCACAAGCGCTGCTTTGGGGTGCCTGACCAGATGGGCTTCACCGATGAGGAGATGATTGTCTACAAAAACGCCATCTGGCGTCTCGGTTTGTAAGGTTTAGCTAGATAGGATCCGGATCGGGTCCCCTGGCCTTACCTTACCCCCCACGAGCACCTGGGCGAACACCCCCCGCCGCGGCATGATGCAGTCGCCTACCCGCTCGCGGATGGCGCAGCCTTCATGGCAGTCCTTGCCGATCCGGCTAACGCGGAGTCGCGCNGTTCCTATCTCGAGCTCCGTGCCGACCTTGAGGAGGGAGTGGTCAAGGCCACAGGTGGTGATGTTCTCCGCGAAGGCACCTGGAGCGAGGCGCACGCCCTTCGCCTCCTCGAAGCGGGCGATCTCACTCTGGTCCAGGAGGCTCACCTCGCGGCCGGGTGTTCCNGCGTGGGCGTCCCCCCGGATCCCGAGGCCCACCACGAGCTCCGCCTCCGGGACCGGCCGCTTGGGAGTGCCCTTCCGATCGCTCACATTTACGGAGACGACCCTGGGCTCCCCTTCAGCCATCCCGCACCCACCTCCCGCTTCGTCCGCCTCGCTTCTCCAGGAGCTGGACCTCCTTTATGGTCATGCCCCGGTCCAGTGACTTACACATGTCGTAGATGGCAAGGAGCGCTGTGGAGCAGGCCACGAGGGCTTCCATCTCCACCCCCGTCTTCCCGGTGCTTTTCACCTCCGCGAACACGGTGATCTCGCCCTTGTCCTCCTCGATCTCGAACCACAGCTTCATGCCCTCAATCCCAGGCAAAGGGTGGCAGAGGGGAAGCAGCTCCGGGGTCTTCTTGGCCCCCATGATGCCGGCCACCTGGGCCACTGTGAGGACATCCCCCTTCTCTACGGTGCCCTCAACCACCCGGGCCAAGGCGGCGGGCGCCATCGCGATCGTTCCCTTCGCCAGGGCCACCCTCTCGGTCACAGCCTTGCCGCTCACGTCGATCATCCTGGCCCCGTGTCCGGGATGGCCTTCCTGTGGTATTGGCATCATCGCTCCTTTAGCACAACGGTGGGACGGCTAGCACCTCCTATAATACCGCAGCCGCTTGTTGTGCATGTGAGGGGGTCGTGCGCTTGGCAAAAGGGACAGCAGTTCTCACGGTTGTGGTGTCAGTGGGGCTCGTCGTTCTCTTTGCAGGAGCGTGGGCCTGGGGGACCGAGGAGCTTCTCCTGGCGACCACCACGAGCGTTTACGATACCGGGCTTATCGACAAGTTGAACGCTGCCTTTGGGGACAAGTTCGAAGTGCGGGTCAAGGTGATCGCCGTGGGCACGGGCGCGGCCCTGCGCCTGGCCCGGGAGGGGAATGTGGATCTGGTGTTGGTCCACGCCCGGGAGGCGGAGGATGAGTTCCTCTGGGGAGGCTGGGGCATCAACCGGCGGGATGTAATGTACAACGACTTCGTACTCGTCGGTCCTCCGGATGACCCTGCCGGCGTCGCAGGGCTCAAAAGCGTGGTGGAGGCGTTCCGCCGCATTGCCGAGACCGGGGCCCACTTCCTCTCCCGCGGGGACGACTCGGGCACGAACAAACGGGAGCTTTTCCTGTGGGAGGCGGCCGGGGTGCCCCCGAGCGGTCCCTGGTACATGGAGTCCGGCAAGGGTCAGGGAGACAATCTGGTTCAAGCAAGCCTCATGGAGGCTTACACCCTGACCGATCGGGGGACCTTCCTCTCCATGCGGGACCGGCTCCAGCTACGCGTCCTCGTGGAGGGGCCGCTCAAGGGAGGGGATCCCCTGCTTATGAACCCGTACGGCGTAATCGCCGTCAACCCGGCTGTTTACCCGGACCGCAACTACGTGATGGCCATGGCCTACATCGGCTTTCTCACCTCTCCTGAGGGGCAGCGCCTTATAGACGAGTTCCGAGTGGATGGGGAGAGGCTCTTCGTCCCGATGGCCTTGAGCCGAGAGCCACGCTTCGAGCAGTACGTGCCCCAGGACTGGAGGAGGTAAGGGGTGTCCTCCCTCCTCTCGGCCTTCGCCCAGGCGTTTTCGATGATCCTGCGCCCGGATCCCTACCTCCTGAGCGTGGTGGGGGTGTCGCTGCGGGTGTCGGGGATGGCCCTCCTGATCAGCGTCCCGGTGTCTGCGCTCGTGGCCTCGCTGCTTGGGCTGGGCCGGTTCCCGGGGCGCAATCTCCTGCGGACCCTGGTGAACACCGGCATGGGTATCCCTTCGGTGATCGTGGGGCTGGTGGTGCTGCTTCTCTTGAGTAGGAGCGGGCCTTTTGGGGGCCTGAGCTTGCTTTGGACCCCCACCGCCATGGTGATCTCCCAATGCGTTTTGATCACCCCCCTCATCACCGGGATTATGCTCTCGGCTTTGGTGGCGGTGGATCGGGCGATCACCGAGGCCGCCCACGCCCTGGGCGCCAGCCGCGTCCAGCGGGTGTGGACGGTGATCCGGGANGCCAGGTTCGGTTTTCTCACCGCCGTGATCGCCGGCTTCGGCCGGGCGATCTCCGAGGTGGGCTCGGTGCTCTTGGTCGGGGGGAACATCGTATTCCCGAATGGTATTTCCTATACCCGCACCCTGACTACCGCCATCGTGGTGGAGACACGCAAGGGGCAGTTCGAGACGGCTTTGGCACTAGGGATCGTGCTGATCGTCATCGTGCTCTCTTTGAACCTCCTGGCCAGCAGGCTCCAGAGGCGGGGGTCCTGGTGAGTGTCATCCTCTCGGCCCACGGCCTCAGGTTTGCCTACCCCCGGGGGGTGGAAGCCCTCCGTGGGGTGGACCTAGAGATCCACTCCGGGGAGGTGTTCGCGGTGATCGGCCCGAACGGGGCGGGGAAGACAACGTTNTTCCGGGTCCTGAACATGTTCTACCGTCCCACCGCGGGGAGGGTTGAGTACCGTTTCCGGACCGCGCGCGACGGTTCCGAGCTCGGGCTGCGACGGCGGATGGCCATGGTGTTCCAGGACCCAGTGCTCTTGAACGCCTCCGTCTGGGAGAACGTAGCCTATGGTCTTTTTCTGCGGGAGCCGCTCCGGGGCCGCCTGCGGGTGAGGCTGCGCCGCCTGGCCCGGCGGTTGCGCCTATTCGTCCCCCCAACCGAGCTCGAGGCCCGAGTCGAGCGGGCCCTGGAGGACGTGGGGCTATCCGGTTTCGCGGGCAAACACGCCCACGCCCTCTCCCGGGGAGAGGCCCAGCGGGTGTCCCTGGCCAGGGCGCTTGCGGTGGAGCCGGAGATCCTGTTTTTAGATGAGCCCACCGCTAACCTGGACCCCCCCAACGTGCTCCTCATCGAGGCGGTAATCCGTCAGGCCAACCGCCGGGGGACCACGGTGCTTTTGGCCAGCCACAACATCGGCCAGGTACGGCGCCTGGCCGATCGGGCCGCACTCCTAGTGGAGGGGCGGATCGTGGAGTCGGGGCCCGTGGAGGAGTTGTTCCATCCCTCGGGAGGCGGGTCGATAAAGGCATTCGTGGGGGAGGAGCTGCTGGGCTAAGCAGGCCGTTTGGGTTCTTTATAGACCCCTCATTGGCCCCTACCTAAGCTTTTTCGTGGGGGTCCCACGGCTTAAGCTGGGTCGGGGTTTCTAGCGGGGCAGGAGCTCCACCGTGACCTCTGCTCCCTTCGGATAGCCTTCTATCCCTTCCGGCACCTCCACGATCCCGTCGGCCCACGTCAAGGTGGAGAGGCGGCTTGAGCCGCCGGGAAGGGGATGCACCAATACCTCTTCGTTTCTCCACTCCAGCCGCACCCGTACGAACTCCCTCGTCCCCAAAGAGGAGTGGATCCGGTGGGTGAGCATGCCTTGGACCGTGGGCGCCGGGGGAGCGGGACAGCCGAGGTAACGCTCCAACATGGGCTTTAGGAACTGTACCAGGGCGACCCAGGCTGCCACTGGATAACCGGGGAGGCCGAGGACGGGAGTCCGCTCGATCAGGCCGAGGAGCAGGGGTTTTCCCGGTGCGATCCCCACCCCGTGCACGAGCACCCGGCCCAGCTCCGCCACGATGGCCGCGGTGAAGTCCTCTCGGCCCTTGGAGGTGCCAGCGCTGATGGCGATGAAGTGGTAGCCTTCCTCCAGGGCTCGGAGCACCGCTTTCCGGATCTCCTCCAGTCGGTCGGGGACGATGGGGGCGACATGCGCCTCCCCGCCCCATTCCTCCACGTACCCGCGGAACAGCTGGGAGTTCGTCTCGGGGACCTTTCCCACCCCCCAGTCGGCCTCCGGTGGGATGAGCTCCGAGCCAGTAGGGATAAACAGCCCTTTCGGTTTCCTCTTCACCCAGACCGTGGGGTTTCCGGTGGAGAGACAAGCGGCAATCGCCTCCGGCCGGAGCCTGCGGTTTGCCGGGAAGACCTGGGCCCCTTGGGGGAAGTCCTCGCCAACCTCCCGCACGTGTTTTCCGGGAAAGGCCGGCTCGTAGATCTCCACCCCGCCTTCCACCTCGTTCACCTGCTCGATCACCACCACCGCGTCGTAGGGCTCGGGCAAGGGGTCTCCAGTGTCGATGTACTCGAAGTTTTCCCGGGGGATGAACTTGGGGGCGTCGCCTCGGGCTCCCAGCGTGTCCTCGCTTCGCACAGCGATCCCGTCCATGGCCGCCGATCGGAAGTGAGGGGAAGGGATGCGGGCGTGGACGGGTCGGCTGGCCACACGACCCAGGGCGGCCCGCACGTCGATCTCCTCTTCGGCTGCCTGGAAGAAGCCCACCTCATCCAGGGCGGAGAAGAAGGCAGTTCGTGCCTCGGCTAGCGACATCTTTCTTAGGTACCGCGTGCGCTTCACCATATCTCCACCGCCACCTGTTTTCCCTTTTCCAGGCCCTCGCTCTCCGCCGGAATGGTGACCAGGCCGTCTGCTTCCGCCAGGCTGGATATCGCTCCGGACTGGGCAAGGATCGGCTCGGCGAGCAAACGCCCGTCGCGCCTTATAAGGCGCACCCGCACGAAGTCCAGCCGGCCCTTGGCCGAGGGCACGTGCCTCGCCATCTCCGCGAGGGCGATGGGCCGTCGTGGGCGCTCCTTTTCCCCTTGCAGGCGCTGGAGTATGGGGATCACGAGTTTGTCGCAGACGACCATCGCCGAGACGGGGTTTCCGGGAAGCCCCACGATGGGCTTTCCTTCTGAGATGCCCAGGATGGTGGGCTTTCCGGGCTTGATCTGGAGCCCGTGGACGAGCACCTCCCCAAGCTCGGAAAGCACCGTCAGGGTCAGATCACGGGTTCCCACAGAGGAGCCCCCGGAGAGGAGCACCAGGTCGTTTTCCGCAAGGGCCACCCGGGACCTCTCTAGGAGCGTTTCCTCGTCGTCGGGGATGATCCCGTACAGCTTTGGCACGGCCCCTGCCTCCTCCAGCTGCGCCCTGATGGTGTAGGAGTTGATGTCGCGGATCTGGCCCGGCCTTGGCTCCTCTTCCGGGGGGACGAGCTCCTCCCCGGTGGAGATGATCCCCACCCGCACCCTGCGTACTGCCTGGACCTCGGTGATTCCCACCCCGAGGAGGGCCCCGATGTCTTGGGGCCTGAGCCGGTGCCCTTTTTCGAAGATCTCCTGACCCGCTCGTAGGTCCTCGTCGGGCGCCATCACGTTCGTCCCCGGGGCTACCGGGGAGAAGACCAGTACCTCCTCAGGGCCAGAGCGCTCTGTGTCCTCCACCATCACCACAGCATCCGCCCCGGGGGGCAAAGCGCCTCCGGTGGGGATGGCCATGGCCTCCCCTGGGGCCAGGGGAGGGTAGAGGTCCGGGGGCTGGCCGATTTTCACCTCCCCGGCCATGCGTAGCTTGCGGGGGGCCCCCTCGGAAGCGCCGAACGTGTCCTGGGCCCGGACGGCGTACCCGTCCATGGTGGCCCGGGAGAACCCTGGGAGGTCGATGGGGGAGTGGACGGCGGTCGCTAGGACCCGTCCCCGGGCTTCCGCTGTGGGAACGACATCGGCCTCCTCAAGCGGCCGGATGTGCTCCCGCGCAATGGCTATTGCCTCCTTCAAGGACTTCGTTTGGAAGAACACCGAGCGTTCACCTCCAGGGGCACAATCGAAGCTTTGCTTTCAAGCCTCTCCCCAGACTTACCTTTCGGCGGAAGAGGGCACGACAGCTTCCGCAATTTTCAACACGGCTCTACTTCTTGGGCGCTCCCTTAATGACTCAGGGGACAGAAGCGCTCTAGGCCGAGCAGCTTCGCCGCCCCCGCTATGGTAACCCCGTACAGGACGACCGGTTTTGATAAGCCGAGGAACTGAGGCAAGGTCCCGTTTACCAAGGTCGTCCCGGTCACCAAGGCCAGGTCACACCATTTGAGGTTCTCCTGAGTTTTCTCCGGCCCGCAGATCCGCACCCCGAACCTTTCCTGACCGATGTTTTGCTCGTCAAGGTCTGTAATCCTCAGTTCGAACCGCTGTGAGAGCGCCTCCGCCATCCGCGGCTGGAACCCTACCAGGGCCACCTTTGGCTCACCGTATCTCTCCTGCAAGTACCTAACCAGCTCTCCAGCACACCTCCTCGGTTCTTGATCCTTGCAGTGGATGGTCTTTGAGACGAGCCCAAGGTGCCTCACCACCGCGTTGAGGGTGGAGATGAATACCGCCCGGCGGAAGTTGTCCCCAAGCTCCATCTTCAGCACCTCGGTGAGCTTCCCACTAAAATCTCCGTACATATCGGTGTAGGCCTGCCCCCTAGCTCCTTTGAATTCCGCCTGCATCAACCGCTCCCTACCCTTGATCAGGGGGTAATCTCTCTCTTCTGGGGTCCCTATAGCTTCTTTTGGGGAGAGTGGGAAGGCCCGAATAGTGACCTCCTCTGACCCCAGCTCGTTCTCTTGCACTATTTGGGCAAGCTTTCTTCTAAGAGTCTCAAGCATTGAACCACCACCTCAAACCAGCGCCATTACTCGCCGGCTTCGTTTTCGTAAACCTTTATCCTCCTCAACTTCAGTATCAGAAAGACCTCCTGGCCCACCTTCAGACCCATGCTCTCGAAGATGTGGGGGGGCATCTCGGCGAGGAGCCGTTTGCCCCCCGCCTCAATCGTCATCCTAACCGACATCGGTGTAGCTTTTATTTCGGAGATCACGCCTTTGAAGCGGTTGACCTCCGGGCCCGGCGGCTTCGTCGGGGAGACGTATATATCCCGGGGGAGCAGCGCTATCTTTTGCACCGAGTCCCCCTCGTGGGGGACGACTATGGATAACCCGCCGCAACTCACCTCCACCAGCCCATGGCCAAGGCTGCGGAAGCTGTCGCACTCCAGGATGTTGGGTGCTCCGATGAAGGCGGCCACTTTTTCGTTCGCAGGGCAAAAGAAAACCTCTTTTGGCTTTCCTGCCTGTTCTATGCGTCCATCTAGAAGGATGGCCAGCCGGTCGGCCATCTCCTCGGCCTCCGCCAGTTCATGGGTCACGTAGAGGGTGGTGATCCCCAACTCCCGCTGAAGTCGCTTCAGCTCGGATCTCAAATACTTGGAGGTCTGCAGGTCCAGGCTGCTTAGGGGCTCGTCCAAAAGCAGGATCTTAGGAGAGGGGGCCAAGGCCCTGGCGAGGGCGACCCGTTGTTTTTCGCCGCCGCTGAGGTGCCGGGGATAGCGGGAGGCCAGGTGTTTTATCCTCATCAGCTCGAGCAGTTCCTCCACCCGGGCCTTTACCCTTTCCCTAGGCCACCCCCGTGCCCTCAGGCCATAGGCGATGTTCGAGGCTACATTGAGATGGGGAAACAACACCAAGTTTTGGAATAGGTAGCCCACTCCTCTCCGCTGGGGAGGGAGCCCGTCCACGGGGACGCCGTCGAAGAACACTGAGCCCTCGTACTCGACCAGGCCGGCGATGACGTTGAGCAAGGTGGTCTTCCCTGCACCGTTTGGCCCCAAGAGCACCAGCAGCTCGCCGGAGGTGACTTCCAGGTTCACCCCACGGCAGGCGAAGTTGCGTATATTCCGAAGTTCAATGGCCGGCATACTAGCCCCACCGGCGAGTGAGCTTGCGTTCCAGGCAGATGAAGAACCTCTCAAAGGAGAAGCACATCAGCGATAGGACCATCAAGCAGACTATGATTATATCTATCCGGATGAGGCTTTCGGCTCTCATGAGCAGGGCTCCGATCCCGGTAGGAATGGCCACCATCTCCGCGGCCACGATCACCCTCCAGGCCATGCCCGATTCCAGCCTCAGTCCGGTGAATATGGCGGGCAGGGCTAGGGGCAGGACCACGGTGGTGAGGATTCTGAGGTCAGATGCCCCCAGCGTCCTAGCCGCCTGAACGAAATTACTGTCCACGCTCCTGATGCCGGAAGCNGTGCTGTAGCATATGGGGAAGAAGGAACAGATGAAGATTATGGCTATTGGGAGCAACTCGTTTATCCCAATCCAGAGCATCAAAAGCGGCAGCCAACCTAAGGCGGGGATGGGGTAGAGGAGGCTTATTATGGGGCTAAAAGCCTTGTTCAGGACTTCCTTCCATCCCATCAGGGTGCCGAAGACCAGTCCTGCAATGGAGCCGGCACAGAAGCCGATGAGGACACGGATCAGGCTGCTCAGGAAGCTGTCCACGAGCACCCCATTTACGATCAAGTGGTAGAACTCCTGCATCACCACGGAGAAAGGGGGGAAGAAGAACTGTCCTGGGATGAGATCCAAGCGGGAGGCGGCTTCCCATACGGCCAAGAACACGGCCACAGGCAGCAGGCCCCATCCGGGCTTGATTTTTCCAAGCAGGTTCATCTGTCTCCCAGGAAGCTCAAATCCAAGATCTCCTCGGCCGGGAAGGCCCTCCTGATATAGCCCAAATGTACCATGTAGTCTATCGTTTCTTGGACAGTGCTTGGGTCGATGGCGATGGTATACTTCAGCCTTTCCATAGACCGTAGCAAGACCTCAGGGGTGATCTCCAACTTCGCGGCGACCTCGGCCGCCTTGGCAGGGAGGACCTTCTCCCCGGTGACCGAGAGCTGCTGGGCCATGATGACGGCTGCCTCATCCGAATGTTGGTTGACCCAATCGGTCGCCCTTTGGGTCACCTCCACCAGTGCCCTCACTATCTCCGGGTGCTTCTCTATAAGCTCTTCCTTGACCACCAGGACGCTCCCTTGCATTTCAGGCCACACATCCTGGCTGGTAAGCAACATTTTGAACCCGAGCTCTTCGGCCATAGTGGCCCATTGCTCGGGAAGGAAGGCGGCGTCGAGCTGCCCGGTTTTGATGGCCAGTATCTGGCTCGGCGGGNTCATCCGCCTGACCCTGCCCAAGATCCTGTCTTGGTCAAGGCCATACACATCCATGACCTTGTGAAGGAGGACGTCCACGGCGCCACCCTCTCTGACGCACCCGATGCGAACGTCGGTCCTTTCTAAATCCTCAACGGTCTTTACTTTGTTCGGATCGACCACTAGGCCATAGCCATACCTGTGTGTCCCTGCAACGATCTTTATCCGCACCCCAGCGTTGGCGTAAGCGTTTATCGCCGGCACCAAACAGATATAGGCCACCTGGATGTCCCCTCGGGCCAGGGCGGAGGCCAAGGCCATACCTGTCACGTAGCTCTCGTAGGCCGAAAGATTAAGACCTGCTTCCACAAACCAGCCTTTGTCTTGGGCGACATAAGCACAGGCGGCGTGATCCATAAATTCCACCGCCATGCCGATCGCGGGCACTCCTTTTTCGCCGTATCCCCCAAAAGAAACGAGAGTTAGCAGCCCTGCCAGGAGTAAAATGAGTATCCGCTTTGGCATATTAGCCCTCCTAT
>MTNI01000106.1 GCA_002011415.1 Candidatus Acetothermia bacterium JdFR-47 | reverse complement strand
GCGAGGTAAAGCTCCCTCGCCTCGTCGGCTGGAAGCACCTTTCCCTCCACCGGAGCCCCGTCCATCCAGAGCAAGAACTCCTGAACCACGGCCCCAGGGGGGAGGGGGAAGACGTAGGTCCCCTCGATGGGCACCTCGTAGTCGTTCCTGAACGCCTGGTCCACGTGGGTGATCGCCACCCCCTCCTCGATCCTCACGGTGACGTGGTGGTAGACGATGGTGAGCCAGGGGGAGACCCCCGGTGGAAGCGTCTCGGGTGAGATGGGGAGGATGAACCCGTCGGCGAAGGCCACTACCGCCAAGGAAAACACAAAAAGAAACGCCAGCACACCCCGAAGCCTCTTGGGCATATTTCCACCTCCGCTTGATCTACACGCAGGAAAGGGGGGAGGTTCCACCCGGACACCACTTGGGAAAGTGAAAACGCGCCCGAAACTAGCCTTCGAGCACAGCGCGGAGTTCCTCGGCCACCCGCGCGAGGTCGCCGGCCCGCTTCGCCGGGAGGATGGAGTGGAGGGAGCCGCCGCCGTCCCCGGGGAAGCGCGGCACCACGTGGATGTGGAGATGGGGAATGGCCTGGCCGGCTACCCGCCCGTCGTTCAAGCCCACGTTTGCCCCTGAGGCCCCGAGGGCCGAGATTGCTGCCACGGCCACCTTTCTGGCAGCGGCGAACAAGGGACCACAAAGCTCATCGGGAAGATCGGAAAGCCTCTCCACGTGAGATTTAGGGACCACCAAAGTGTGCCCGGGGTTCATGGGGCAGATATCAAGGAAGGCGAGAACGTGCTCGTCTTCGTACACCACCTCGGCGGGGAGTTCCCCGGCCACGATGCGGCAAAAAGGGCAGCTCATGGACCTACGATGCGAGCGAAGCGACGCTTTCCGAGCTTCACCACCAGCGGGGGCCGGAAGGGCACCCGGGCCTTCACCGAGGCCACGCGCTCCCCGTCCACCTGGACGCCCCCCTGCTCCACCAGGCGCCGGGCCTCAGAGCGCGACCCCACAAGCCCCGTGGCGAAGACCAGGTCCACGATCCCCACCGTGCCGTCCTCGGAAAGGAGCCCCGGGGGGAGCCTCACCTCCGGCATCTCCTCGGGCAGCTCCCGGGCCTCGAACACCCGCTCGAAATGAGCCCGGCCCCGAGCCGCCGCCTCCTCGCCGTGAAAGCTGCGCACGATCTCCCAGGCCAGGCGTTTCTTGGCCTCCTTAGGGTGGAGGTCCCGCACCTCCTCCCAGGGGACGTCGGTGAGGAGCCGGAAGTAACTCTCCATGAGTTCGTCGGGAAGGGACATCACCTTCCCGAACATCTCCTCCGGGGGCTCGGCGATGCCGATGTAGTTACCCCGGGACTGGGACATGGCGTAATGGCCGTCGGTCCCGATGAGGAGGGGCATGGTGAGGATCACCTGGGGCTCTTGGCCGTACTCCCGCTGGATGTCCCGGCCGATGAGCAGGTTAAACCTTTGGTCGGAGCCTCCCAGCTCCACGTCGGCTCCGATGGCCACCGAATCGTAGGCCTGGGCCAGCGGGTAGAGGAACTCCATGATGGTGATGGGAACCCCCTCCCGGAACCGCCGCGCGAAGTCGTCCCGCTCCAGCATCCGGGCCACGGTGTAGCGGGAGGTGAGGACGATCACGTCCTCGAAGGTGAGCTTCCCCAGCCACTCGGAGTTGTAGCGGACCTCGGTACGCTGGGGATCTAGGATCAGGAACGCCTGCTCCTTGTAGCTCGCCATGTTGCGCTCGATTTCCTCCGGGGACATGGGCTCCCGGGTTTTGGACTTCCCGGAGGGGTCGCCAATGCGGCGGGTAAAGTCCCCCACCACGAGCACGGCGGTGTGTCCCAGGTCCTGGAACGTCCGGAGCTTGCGCAGGACCACGGCGTGGCCCAGGGTGAGGTGCGGGGCAGAGGGATCGATCCCGAGCTTCACCCGCAGGGGCTTCCCCTCCCGCAGGGACCGCTCGAGCTTCTGGGCAAGCTCCTCCCGGGGAAGGAGCGTCTCAGCGTTCCGCTCGATCAGAGAAAGCTGCCGCGCGACCTCGCTCTTGACGTCCAACGTCCCCTCCTAGATGACCACGGCGGACGCCACCTGGTCCCCCTCGTTCACCCGGATCAGCCGCACGCCCCGGGCGTAGCGGGAGAAGGTGCTCACCTGGCTTATAGGGAAACGGATCACCTTGCCCGAGGCCGTGGACAGGGCCACCTCGTCGTCCTCCCCCACCAGCAGGGCGGCCACCACCGGGCCGGTGATTTTGTCGAGCTTGATCCCGATGACACCCTTTCCGCCACGCCGCTGGGAGGGGATATCCGAGAGCGGAACCCGCTTCCCGTAGCCGTTAGCCGTGACAAGGAGCAGCCGCTTCTCCTCCCCGGGCGGCAGGGAAACCAGCCCCACCACCCGGTCGCCTTGGGAGAGCCTGATCCCGATCACGCCCTTGGAGGGACGCCGGGTGATCCTGACCTCCTTCTCCGGGAACCGGATGATCTGTCCTTGAGCAGTGGCCAGGAGCACGTGCCCCGTCCCCTCGGTGATGTGCACGTCTACCAATCGGTCGTCCGGGGGGGCGGAGTGAGCGAGGATGCCCTTGGTATGGGCGTTCGCGTAGTCGGAAAGGGCATTTCGGTTCACGATCCCCTGCCGGGTGGCGATGAGCAGGTACCCGGCGGAGTAGTCCTCCACCGGGAGCACCGCCCTTACCTCCTCGTCGGGCTCCATCTCCAGGAAATGGCGCAGGTTCTTGCCCACAGAGTCCCGCCCTGCCAGGGGAAGCCGGGCCGCCGGGAGCTTAAACACCCGGGCCCGATCGGTGAACACGAGGAGGTCGTGGTGGGTACTAGCGAACACCATGGTGCGCAAGCCATCACCGGCCTTGGTGCGGATGCCGATCACTCCCTTGCCGCCCCGCCCCTGGGCGCGGTAGGCCTCGCACTCGGTGGCGTTCACGTATCCCTTCAGGGTAACGCACAAAAGGATGTCCTTACGCGGTACGTCGAAGTCTTCGAAGTCCTCGGCGTCATCGCCCGCCACGATGGCCGTGCGCCGCTCGTCGCCGTATTTTTCAGCTATGCTCCGGAGCTCCTCCCGGATGAGATTGTCGAGCCTTTCCGGGTCGGCCAGGATAGCCTCGTACTCGGCGATCTTCGTCTTAAGCTCCGCCAGCTCTTCCTCTACCTTGCGCCGTTCCAAGCGCGTGAGCTGCGACAGCCGCATCTTGATCACGGCGTCGGCCTGTTTATCCGAGAGGCCGATCTCAGCAGAGAGCAACGCCTTGGCCTCGTCTGGGTCTCCGGCGCCGCGGACGATCTCGATCACCTCGTCCAGGTGCTCCAGGGCCCGCTGGAACCCCTCCAGGATGTGGGCCCGCTCGCGGGCGACCCGGAGGCGGTACTCCGTCCGGCGCCGCACCACCCCTCGGCGGAAAGCGAGGAAGGCGAGGAGCAGCTGGGGCAGGGAAAGCGTCTTGGGGCTTCCGTCCTGGATGACCAGGAAGTGGCAGGAGAAGGTGCGCTCAAGGGGCGTCAGGCGAAACAGCTTCCGCAGAATACGATAGCCGTCCACCCCGCGCTTCAGCTCCACCACCACCCGCAACCCCTCCCGGTCGGACTCGTCCCGGAGGTCGGCTACACCCTCCAGGTCGCCGGACTTGACCTTGGCCGCGATCACCTCCAGGATGGTGGACTTCTTGACCTGGTAGGGGATCTCCGTGATCACGATGCGGTCGTCCTCCACGAACGCCTTCGCCCGCACCTTGAGCTTCCCCTCCCCGGTCTCGTAAGCCTCTTTGATCCCCTCTTTCCCCACAATGATGCCGCCGGTGGGGAAGTCCGGCCCTGGGATGATGGGGAGGAGCTCCTCCACCGTGGCGTCGGGGTGATCCATGAGGTAAAGCGTCGCTTGGATGAGCTCCCTCAGGTTGTGGGGCGGGATCTGGGTGGTCATCCCCACCGAGATCCCCCAGGCCCCGTTGGCGAGCACATGCGGGAACCTGACCGGNAGGACCTCCGGCTCCTGGAGGGAGTCGTCGAAGTTAGGCACGAAATCAACCGTGTCCTCGGACAGCTCCTCCAGGAACTCCATGGCGATGGGGGCGAGGCGCGCCTCGGTGTAGCGCATGGCCGCGGCCTCGTCCCCGTCGATGGAGCCNAAGTTGCCCTGGCCATCTATGAGGGGATAGCGGGTGGAAAAGGGTTGGGCGAGCCCCACCATGGCCTCATAAACGGCCATGTCCCCGTGGGGGTGAAACTTACCCATNACCTCACCCACGATACGGGCACACTTCTTGTGGGGCTTTCCCGGGGTGAGGCCCAGCTCCCGCATCCCATACAGGATCCGACGCTGGACCGGCTTAAGCCCGTCGCGTATGTCCGGGATCGCCCGTCCGCGGATAACCGAGATGGCGTAGTCGATGTACGACTGCTCCATCTCGTCTTCGATGTACGNAATCTTGATGCGTTCCATAGGGTTCTCCACTTAATAAGTTTACGGCTCCCCCACCCATCCGCAAGATTTTTTCGCTTTTAAACGAGCTTTTCAGATCCCCCGGGTAAGGAAAGAGATGGCCTGCGAGAACTTTCTTTTCCTAGCCNCNCTACGATCCTGGCCCGCCTCTGAATTTGGTGTATTGAGCCACCCCGATGACGCCGAGCACCAACCCTACGACCGAGGAGGAGTAGGAAAAGAAACTCAATCCTAGGNTTGGTGNTAGAAGCCGCAACACCATTAACATGGGGAACACCCACCCCACAACGAGCAGGACGAAACCGATCACTATAAACCTAACTGGCCTTTCCATCCCGATACAGCCAGCAGGACACCAAGTGTCCTGGCTCTGGCTCGAATTCCGGTGGCACCTCCTTGTCGCATAGGCCCGCAATGGCGGAAGCACACCGGGGGTGGAACCGACACCCATCGGGAGGACGAATAAGGCTGGGGGGCTCTCCCGGAGGCACGTCCTTTAGGGTTTCGGCGTTCTTGGGGTCCGGGTCGGGGATTGCCTCCAGCAAGGCCCTGGTGTAGGGGTGCAGCGGGTTGTGGATCAGCTCTCGCACCCCGGCTTTTTCCACGAACTTGGCTGCGTACATAACAAAGATCCGTTCCGAGAAATAACGGATGGTGGAGAGATCGTGAGTGATGTAGATCACACCCAGGTCATGTGCCGTCTGCAGCTCCCGCAACAGCTTCAGGATTTCCACTCGCACCGAGGCATCCAACATCGACACGGGTTCGTCAGCGACGATCAGCTTGGGACGGAGGATGGTCGCCCGAGCGAGCACCACCCGCTGCTGCTGACCGCCGGAGAGCATGTGCGGGAACTTGCCCAAGAAATCCTTAACCGGAGTTAGTTTGACCTCTTCCAGAACCTCTTGAATCCGAGCAAGCCGCTCCTCTCGGGTGTGTCCCACTTTGTTAATTAGAAGGGGCTCTTCCAAGATCCGACGCACGGTCATGAACGGGGGCAGTGCTCCGTAGGGGTCCTGCTGCACGTAGCCCACCTGGGATCGATATTCCTTCCCTAACTTGGTGAGGGGTTGGCCTTGGAAGATGACCTCTCCTTTGGTGGGCTGATAAAGCCCCAATACGGTGCGGGCCAAGGTGCTCTTCCCACAACCCGACTCACCCACGAACGCCAGGGCCTCACCCTCTCCCAAGTCAAAGGTGACCCCGTCCACAGCCCGGACGAAGCCGATTCTTACAAACCCGAACTTTCTGAGCTCAAACCACTTGTGTAGGTCTTTTACCTCGAGGAGTTTCCCATTTTTCATTGTGCCCGTCCTGAGTACAGCCAGCATTTAACCACACGCCCGTCCGCAAGAGTGACCGCAGGGGGCTCTTGGTCGCACTTCGAAAAGCGTTCCGGACACCGAGGAGCGAACCGACAGCCCTCTGGCGGATTGATCAAGCTGGGAGGCTGACCCGGGATAAACTCCAGCTCCTTGTCTCCCCGCAGGGTGGGAACACTGGCCATAAGCTTTTTGGAGTAGGGATGAAAAGGGGTACGGTAGAACCCCCCGGCATGGCTCCGCTCCACCACCTGACCAGCGTACATCACCATGGACTCGTTTGCTAGCTCGCTGGAGGTGGAGATGTCGTGGGTGATCAGGATGTAGGTAAGAGCTAGCTCTTTCCGGATCGTTTTCAGGGAGTTCATGATGTTAGCCTGGGTGAGCACATCCAAAGCAGAGGTGGGCTCATCCAAGACCACAAGTGGCGGCCTGGTCACCAACGCCATGGCGATGATCACCCGCTGGCGCATCCCCCCAGACAATTCGAAGGCGTAGCGTTGCATGAAGTCAAGCGGCACTCCTACCAGCCGCAACGCTTCCTCAACCCTCTTTACGGCTTCCTCTTTGCTTTTCACTCGATTGTGGACCAGGAGTGGCTCGGCTACCTGATCTCTTACCCGAACCACTGGGTTGAGGGCGTTCATGGCTGCCTGAGGGACGAAGGACATCTTGACCCACCGTACCTGGCGACGGAACTGCTCCTCACTCAGTGCCATTACCTCTAGCCCATCCAAGTAGACATGACCGCTATAAGTATGCACGTTCCGGGGGAGGAGGCGAAGAATAGCCCTGGCCAAGGAGGTTTTTCCGCAGCCGGATTCCCCCACGACCACCATGGCCCGATCCCGCTTGAGTTCGAAGCCCACCCCATCGACTGCCCGCAACACCCCTTTGGTGGTGCGGAAATAAAGCTTTAGATCCTCTACTTTCAAAAGGACGTCGTCTGTCATCAGATCTCCCTCAACCTTGGGTTGAAGATCCTGTCCAGGGCAAAGCCCATCGCAGTGAAGCCCACCCCTGTGAGCATGAGAAGGAAAGCGGGTTCAAGCACCCAGTAGTAGTAACCCTTATACAACGCCCCGGCTGTTGAGGCATCGTGCAACACCTTGCCCCAAGTAGGAAGCACTGGGTCTCCCAAGCCGATGAAGGCCAGGGACGCTTCCAAGAACACCAAGCTGGGAATCATGATGACGAAAGACGGGATGAGAAGTGGGATAGCCTTGGGCACCAGGTACCGGAACACGATGCGGAGGTTGCTGGCTCCGTAACTCTGGGCGGCCTCGATGTAAGGGGCGGTTTTCATCTGGAGGAACATGGCCCGGTTGGTCTTGATGGCTGAGCCGAAGATGCTGAGCACGATGATGGCCCCCAGCATTAGCCACAGGCTCTTAGAGTAGAAGGTGCCAAGCATGATCAAGATGGGGAGCACCGGAAGGATCATGCGCACCTCGGTGATTCGTTGGATCACAGCGTCCACCCACCGCCCATACCAAACTCCCACAGCAGCGATGATCAAGCTGGTCACTGAAGTGACGAGCGCCCCCAGGAAGCCGAAGGCGAGGGCAATGGGCGTACCCCACAACAGGGCCAAGGTGATGTCGCGACGGCGGTGGTCTGTGCCGGCCAGACCGTGTACTCGACCGTACACGATCAGCTTGGCATCGATATCAGCCCCTTCCTCAAATAAGTAGCTATCCACAACAACGGTGTAAGTGCCCTTTAACGGTTGTGGCTTTCGGGCATTGGGGTCAGCGAACAAACCTATCTCTGGATGTACACCACCTAATCGGCGAATAAGCTCGTTATCGTTGGAGATAACCATCCACTCCGATTCGGAGACACCCTCTGCCCCAATGTCAAACTCCCTCCCGTCAGGGGTGATCCAGGTCAGGGCCACGAAGGGTTCCTTGGTCTCGTATTTGGGGGAGAAGACCAAGGCGATTTCCTTAGGGAAGGCGTCNTAATTGTACTCAAAGCTAAACGTCATCTTTACTTCGGTGGTTGCTTTCCCCATGGGGTTTNCTTCCTTCGTGGCCGAGCNGGAATCCAAAACGATCGTCTTCGGTAAGTTCACCCCGGGGAAGAGGTTGACCCAACTNGGCATGGCGTTGCGCGGGTTCTCCCGCCACACGCCTTCTCCACCACGCCATTTGGCGATGGCTTCACTATAGGGAATAGCGATTACAGTGTAGATAGCGATAGCGACGAGAAGGCCGATGATGGCTAACCCCAANGTCGCTGATTTGTACTTGGTGACTTGCTTAAGTCCTTCCCATATCGTTTTCATGCTGCCGCTCCTGAAGCTCCCACCTTAACCCTGGGGTCCACCAGGGCGTAGATGATGTCCAAAAGGAGAAGGGTAATGGCCAGGAGATAGGCGTAGATCACCGTCTCTCCCAGGATCACTGGAGTATCGAACACCTGAACAGCCTCGTAATAAAGCCTACCCAGTCCAGGCCAAGCGAACACGGTTTCCAAGATGATGGCCCCCATCCACATAGCGATCAACATGAGCGCAAACCCGGTAATGATGGTGGGCAATGTGGGACGCAAGATATATCTCCGCTCCAACGCCCGGGGGGGAACGCCCTTGGCTCGCCCCAGTTCCACATGGTCTTCGCTGGAGAAGATAAGGAAGAACGTGCGCCGGCTGTAGACCGAGATAAAAAATCCCGACAGNAACATGGCCANCACTGGGAGGATCATGTGTTTAAACACGCTCAAGGCATATCCCCATGTCGTCTCCGGTGGTGGTGCATCCACCATCCCTCCGAAGGGGAGAAGCCTAAGCAAAGAGGCAAAAATTAGGATCATAATGATNCCGTAGAACCAGCCGGGAGCTGCGGAGAGNGGTGCTAACGCGACTGTTAGTTTGTCCAACAAGCTTCCATATTTACGGGAAAGGTATAACCCAAAGAACAAGCTGACGAAAAACAACAGTAAGTTAGCAGTTGAAAACAGCACCAACGTTGCGGGAAGCCGTTCCAAAAGGATCAACCGCACCTGGCGGGAGCCGGAATCACTGGTCAATTGTTCGGATCGTCCTAGATTTAGAGTTAGAGCCCTAGCCAAGTAGCCAAAGCTTCGGGTGATAAACGGTTTGTCCAACCCCAACCGTTTGCGCTCGAGCTCCACTCGTTCCTCGATGATCTTACGTTGTTCGCTAGCAGAGAGTTGCTGGAGGACTGGGTCAGCGAGGACTTGGATCCCTACTTGCTCCCTGATCTCTGATTCCCGAATTTTGTCTACATATCCCCCCATATTAGCTACAAAGATGGTNAGATAGAGTCCAACCACCAAGGAAAATGCCAAGGCAAATCCGCGTAAAGAAAAGTATTTAAAAATGCGTATTACGTTAGCAGCCAGCGGGTTTCCCCCCTTCCGTCGTTTTTGTTCTCACCATTGTGGGAGGAAGTCTACTCATACCTTCTGCCTACATCAACCGAAACCCAGAAGCGGCGGGAGATGATTACTCGGCTGGGAATACAAAAGCAGGGGTGCGGGATTTCCCGCACCCCTGCTTTTCTTTCTCGCCCCGTTACGGAACCACGAACGTGACGTCGACGAAGGACGGGATGGCCACCACCTTGGAAGCCACCACGACCTCCAGTCGCGCGGTCCCGGATGGGAGACCTTGCACCACGGAAGCGGGCAGGTTCACCACCCACTCGCCCTCCACGTAGCGCTCCGCCGCGCCCACGTAGGCCAGGTTCCCCTCGGCATCGAACACGAGGTACTTGACGAACATGAGCTCATCGGTGGGATAGGGCTCGCCCTTGAAGGTGATCTTGACCGGGATCACGGCCCCGGTATCCGAGAGCACCCGCGGACCCTTAACCTCGAGCTCGGCGATCTTGGGCTCGGCAAATCCAAGCCACTTATCAGCCGGGTCCGGATACGCGGCGAACCGCTCGAGCACCAGAGAACCGGCCACTGGGTTCACCTTGCCAAGGTAGAAGGGGCCCCAACCAACCCAGAAGTGGCCCTTCTCCTTGTACCAGTTCAAGAGGTTCTGGTACCGGGCCTGGGCCTCCTCCGGGGTGATGTACTGCCCCAAAGTGGGCTCGTAGGGAATGTAGCCTTCAGCTATGGCCTGGTTCAGGTACTTCTCCAGGATCTCCAGGCTGGGCCCAGCCACGTAGTTCATCCACTCCACGCCCAAGGTGTCGGCCTTGTCCGCGGAGAAGGCGAGCTCGTTGTTGGACTCGGCCAGGATGGCCGGGACCAAGGTGTGCCAGAACCCACCAGCGGAGATGCCAATGGTAGCAGCGTCAGCAATGTACTCAGCGTCCAGATACCACAGATCGGAGTACCACTCGATCACAAGCGGGTCGGTGCTGACGATCTTGACGCCCTTGAAGTAGCCCTGGAAGGTCTCGAAGTCGGGCACGTACGCCTCGTCGTAGATAGGAGACTCCTCCTTGGCCCGGTCGAAGGTGAGGATGAGCTGCATGATGATGTCAGCCAGGTCTACGGTGGAACCGTCGTGGATCGGGCGGGTGAAGAAGTCAGCCGGGTAGTAGACCACTGTCTTGGTGCGGGCAGTGAGGCCTTCGGGGTACTTCTCTCCCACGGTGATGAACCTTCTGCTCGGCGGCATCCCAGTCGATCCAGGCATCGGCCGGAACCTGGATCTCCGGCGCGAAGTTCAACGTCACCCAGTCCAGGGTCACGCCCACAGGCAGGCCTTCCTGCACTGTGACCTCAGCCCGCTCGACCCGCTGCGGATGCGGAAGCCCNGTGTACGGGTCAGGCAGGGTGGTCCAGTCCCGGGTCGCCCGGATGGGCATCATGTCGTAGATCCAGTTCGTCCCAGCGACGGGGTTCCAGGGCTCGTTCAGGATGTCGATCATCCCGATCCGGACAGTCCCGCCTACCTGGTCCTCCCAGCGCATGGCGTAGGCCCACATGTAGGAGCCGTACACACCGCCGGCCAGGTCAGAGGCCACCGAGAGGCCGCGCTTGAAGGCGAAGAACGGCGACTCGTTAACCAGCCACACTCGGACCGAATCCTGCATGGCCAGCTCCGCCGCCTCCTTGAACAGGGCCTCTCGCTCCTCCAGGGTGGTGTAGTCACGCCGCGCCAAGCGGTCGGCCACCTCCGCGAACTCCTCGGAGGGCTGGTAGGCCTGCCACAGCGGGAACGGCAGCCCCTTCGGGGTGTAGAAGAAGTTGAAGTTACCACCCTGGTCGCGGGAGATGGCGGTGGTCACCCAACCACCGGTGTAGATGTGGAAACACCCCTCGGCCGGGTCAGTGAAGATCCAGCACGGGGAGGCCTCACGAGAAGTCTTGTACTGGCGGTCCACGGTGAACCCNAGCCCCTCAAGCAGGGTGGCCACGTAGTCACCGATCTCCTTCCGCTCGTCCTCCACCCGGATGAGCATGGTGATGACCACNGGCTCGCCCTTGTAATACCACTTCCCGTCTACCAGCTCGGCCCCCAAGTTCTGCATCTCCCGGGTAATGACCTCCCGGGCTTTGTCGGGGTTGTGGGCATACTCGAGCTCCAGGGCCCGGAACGTGTCCACGTAGCGGGCGTAGTCCGGGAACGTGGGAGTTATGGGAAGGTACCGGGGGATGGCAAGCCCCTGATAGATCTCGTTGACGATGTAATCACGGTCAATGAGCCAGTTCATGGCCTCACGGATTGCGGGAACGGAGAACGGGTTCAGTCGACCATCGTTGAGTTCTGGCCCATAGGGGTTGAAGGTAAGCTCGGTGTAAACACCGTAGGAACGCTTAATGTCNAATACTTCAGGCTTAGCCAGAACCTGGCGGAATAGCTCAGCATCGGTAAGGGCGTATGCGAACAGGTCCAGTTCGCCAGCCTCGATCATGGCGATGGCGGTGGGAGCGTCGGCCACCTCTTGGAACACCACCTGGTCCACCCACGCCCCGCTGGGCACCTCCTGCCCAAACGCCACAAACCCAAGCAGCACAACACCTAATAACATCGTACAAACTGCCTTCACGTATTCCTCCTTTTGGTAAACCCGGGGTTTCTAAGACCGTATGCCTTTTTGCTCCACTAACACCCCCTTTACAGCGAGTAGTCCACCCCATGTGCGGTGGCCTTTACATTATAGAGTGTTTTCAGTGCGCCGTGTAATCCCCAAAAACCGAAAAAGCTCTTGTTGAGCGCACGTTGACCTGGGTCCTTTAGGGAAGGTATAATGGCAAGCNAACGTAGAAAACGCCCAGAAGGGCCGAAAAGGAGGCCGCTGATGGAGATCCTCAAAGTCGCATCCACTTCTAATCCCAATGCCGTTGCCGGGGCCATTGCTGGCGCCTTGGAGAACGACGGGATCGTGGAGGCCCACGCCATCGGGGCGGGCGCCGTNAATCAAGCTGTCAAGGCCATCGCCATCGCCCGCAGGCTGGTGGAGCGGGAGGGGGAAGCCGAGATCAAGGTGGTCCCCGGTTTCATCGACGTAGAGATCGGAGGCGAGGTCAAAACNGGACTTCGCTTCGTGATCGAAAAATAAATGCGCCTCGAGGCCCACGTCAGGGCCGCCCTCCAAGACGCATTCCAAGCTTGGGGGGTGCCATGCCCTGAGAAGTTCCCCATCGAACGCCCGCCGCGACCGGAGTTCGGGGATCTCACCACCCGCGTGGCGTTCGCCCTTGCGAAAGTCCTGGGACGCTCCCCGGAGGAGATCGCGCGCGAGCTAGCCCGGCTCCTCGCTGAAAAGCCCGGCTTCCAAGCGGTCANGGCCGAGAAGGGGTTCGTCAACCTTTACTTACACCCCGAGGTTCTGTGGGAAACCCTGCGGGCGATCCTTCGGGACGGAGAAGGATACGGGCGCCAAAACCTAGGAGGCGGGAANAAGCTCCAGGTCGAGTTCGTGTCCTCCAACCCCACCGGCCCCCTCACCGTGGGCCACGGCCGGCAAGCCGCCTTGGGGGACGTGCTGGCTGAACTNCACGCCCAGCTCGGTTGGCAGGTCACCCGGGAGTACTACCTCAACGATGAGGGACGCCAGATCGACCTTTTGGCCCAGTCCCTCTGGGCCCGGTATCGCCAGGCCCTGGGCGAGGAGGTGNCCATTCCGGAGGGCGGCTACCAAGGCGATTACCTCATCCCCATCGGGGAGGAACTCGCCCGCGATTGGGGCGACCGGTACCCCCACTGGGACGAGGAAGCCCGCCAGGCGTTCCGGCAGGAAGCGGTAAGCCGCATGATGCAGGCGATCGAAGAGGACCTGGAGGCGTTCGGNGTTCGCTTCGACGTTTGGACCAAAGAGGGGGACCTCCACCGCCGGGGGCTGGTCAGGGAAACCCTGGAGGAGCTCAAGCGACGNGGGGCTGTGTACGAAAANGACGGCGCGCTTTGGATGCGCTCCACGGAGTACGGCCTGGCACGGGATCCGGTGCTCATCCGCTCCGACGGAACCCCCACCTACCTAATGGTGGACATCGCCTATCACGTGGACAAGTTCCGCCGGGGTTTCGACCGGGTAATCGACGTGCAAGGTGCGGACCATGTCGAGGAACAAAAACAGGTCAAGCTCGCCTTGCGCATCCTCGGCCTCCCGGAAGGGTTCCTCGACTACTGCATCCACCAGTTCGTCACCCTCAAAGGTAGGGAAGGGGTGGAGAGGATGTCCACCCGGGCCGGCCGCTTCATCCGCCTGGGGGATCTCATCAAGGAGCTCGGCCGTGACGTGGTCCGCTATTTCATGGTGCGGCGAAAGCCCGAAAGCCACCTCACCTTCGACTACGAGCTTGCGAAGAANACNAGCATGGACAATCCGGTTTACTACGTGCAGTACGCCCACACCCGCATCGCCTCTATCTTCCGGGAAGCGAGAGGGGCTGTCCCTGAACACCTCGATCAAGTGGACCTGTCCCCGCTCACCGATGAGTCAGAACTCGCCTTGATCAAGGAACTAGACAGGTTCCCCGATGTCCTCGTCCAGGCAGCGGGGTTCGCCCCCCATCTTCTGTGCGAGTACCTGGAAGGGGTAGCCGCTCTGTTCCATCCTTACTACACCCGGGTGCGGATCNTGGGCCAAGGGGAGGCCACCCCAGCCCGCCTCGCGCTCCTCTCGGGCGTCAAGCTCGTGCTCAAGCGCGGCCTTGAAATCCTCGGGGTGTCGGCTCCGGAGGAGATGTGATGGCCCTGTGGGAACGCCTCCGCCGGGGCCTTGCCCGCACGCGTGAGAACGTGCTCGCCCCCCTCGAGGCCACGGTACGAGCCCGCGGGGGACTTGACTCCGAAGCCCTAGAGGAACTGGAAGCCCTACTCCTTTCGGCGGACGTGGGGCTCGAGGTCGCCGACGAGATCGTGCAGATTATGCAAGAACGCCTGGGGGAAGAAGGCGCCGATTGGACCGTTGTCCAAACGACGCTTGAGGAGGCCATCGCGACCCTGCTTTCTGGCGCGGAGCGCCCCTGGACCCCGCCGTCTACTCGGCCTGGGGTCTTGCTCTTCGTGGGGGTTAACGGCTCGGGGAAGACCACCACCGTGGCCAAGGTCGCCCACCTGCTCAAAAACCAAGGCCTCAGGGTACTGCTTGCCGCTGCCGATACCTTCCGCGCCGCCGCCATCGATCAACTGGCACACCTGGGGAAAGAGATAGAGGTGGAGGTGGTGTCCCACCGTCCAGGGGCAGATCCTGGGGCGGTGGTGCACGACGCGCTGGAGCATGCGAAAAGCAAGGGATATGATCTTGTCTTGATTGACACCGCGGGGCGCCTTCAGACCAAGCGCCCCTTGATGGAGGAGCTGGGGAAGATCCGCCGGGTGGTGGAAAAGCTGGCCGGACGCCCACCCGATGAACGGGTGCTGGTGCTGGATGCCACGGTAGGCCAGAACGCGATCTCCCAAGCACAGCTCTTTCACGAAGCCGTGGGACTCACGGGGCTGACTGTGACCAAGCTGGACGGCACGGCCAAAGGCGGATCCGTGATCCCCATTTGGCGGGCCCTCCGGATCCCCATCCTGTGGGTGGGGATCGGCAAGGGGCTTGAGGATTTGGAACCGTTCCGGGCCCAGGACTTCGCGCGGGCCCTGGTCAGGAGGTGAGCATGGAAAAGCTTGTGTATCTGTTTGGGGGCGGGAGGACTGACGGAAGCGCCGAGATGAAGGACCTCCTTGGCGGGAAGGGAGCAAACCTCGCCGAGATGGCCCGCCTCGGGGTCCCTGTCCCCCCGGGGTTCACCATCACCACGGAGGTCTGCCGTTATTACATCGAGCACGACGGCAAATACCCCCCCGAACTGGAAGAACAGGTCAAAGAAGGAATCAAACACCTGGAGGAAGCGACCGGTCGAAAGTTCGGCGATCCTGAAAACCCCTTGCTCGTATCCGTTCGCTCGGGAGCGCCGGTATCCATGCCGGGGATGATGGATACCATCTTGAACCTGGGTCTAAACGACGAGTCTGTGAAGGGGCTGGCAAAGAAGACCTCTCCCCGGTTTGCCCACGACGCCTACCGGAGACTTCTCGCCATGTACGGGTCGGTGGTTCTCGGGGTCAAGGACGAAGGGGAAGCCGGGGTGGACCCGTTCGACGCCGCCATGGAGGCCCTCAAGAAGGAGAAGGGAGCGGCTTCCGACCTCGACCTCACCGCCGAGGACCTGGCCGAACTTATCCGACGGTACAAGGAAATCATCGAGCGAGCCGGAAAGAAATTCCCCCAAGACCCCTGGGAGCAGCTTTGGGGAGCCATCGGCGCAGTGTTCGGCTCCTGGAACAACGAGCGGGCGCGCGTGTACAGGCGCCTGAACCGGATCCCTGACACCTTGGGCACAGCGGTGAACGTGCAGGCGATGGTGTTCGGCAACCTCGGTGAGAACTCCGGCACTGGGGTGGCGTTCACCCGAGATCCCGCCACCGGGGAAAACCGGTTCTACGGGGAGTACCTCCTCAACGCCCAAGGCGAGGACGTGGTGGCTGGAATCCGCACCCCCCAGCCCATCACGGTCGCCCAAAAGACCGATCCCTCCCAGGTAGCCCTGGAAGAGGCCATGCCCGAGGTCTACCAGCAGCTCCTCAAGATCCGGGAGCTCCTGGAGCGGCATTACCGGGACATGCAAGACATCGAGTTCACCATCGAGGAGGGGAAACTGTATCTCCTTCAGACCCGGACCGGCAAGCGCACCGGGTTTGCCGCCGTGCGCATCGCGGTGGAGATGGTGGAGGAGGGGCTGATTACGGAGAAAGAGGCGATCCTCAGGATAGACCCCGCTGAGCAGCTGTCCCAGCTCCTTCAGCCCATCTTCGACCCCAAGGAGAAGGCAAAGGCCAAGGTGCTTGCCAAGGGGCTCCCCGCTGGGCCCGGGGCGGCCACCGGTCGGGTGGCCCTCACCGCCGAGGCAGCGGTGAAGATGGCCGAAGAGGGTGAGCCTGTAATCCTCGTACGCCACGAGACCTCCCCGGAGGACATCGAGGGGATGGCCGCCGCCAAGGGCATTCTCACCTCCCGTGGGGGCATGACCTCCCACGCCGCGGTGGTGGCCCGCCAGATCGGCAAGGTCGCGGTAGTGGGGTGCGAGGGTCTGATCGTGGACTACGAAAACAAAACCCTCACCGCTGGGGGGGAGATCTTTAAGGAAGGGGACTGGATCTCNATCGACGGCACNACCGGCGAGGTGCTGGCAGGGAAGGTCCCCACCATGGCCTCTGAGGTGGTACAGGTCCTCATCGAGAAGACACTGCCCCCTGAAAAGGCCCCGGTCTACCGCCTGTACGAGAAGCTCATGACCTGGGTGGATAAGTACCGGGTGCTCGGGGTGCGGGCCAACGCGGACAAGCCCGACCAGGCNCAAGTGGCCCTCGCNTTCGGGGCCGAAGGGATCGGCCTGTGCCGTACCGAGCACATGTTCTTCGGCGAGGACCGCATCCCCTACGTGCAGCAGGCCATCATCGCCCGCGACCCCGCCTCNCGAAAGGAGGCCCTCAAGCGCCTCTCGGAAATGCAGGCGGAGGACTTTGAGGGCATCCTCAAGGTCATGGACGGAAAGCCCGTCATCATCCGGCTTTTGGACCCGCCCATGCACGAGTTCCTCCCCAAGGACGACGCCGAAATCGCGGAGCTCGCGAAGCGCTTCGGCCTGGACAAAGAGGAGCTCAAGGCCCAGATCGAGTCCCTGCACGAGTTCAACCCCATGCTCGGGCACCGGGGTTGTCGCCTGGGGATCACCCATCCGGACCTCTATGACATGCAGGTCGCGGCCATCTTCCGGGCGGCGGCGAAGCTCCGCCGGGAGGGCTACGATCCGAAGCCCTACGTCATGGTCCCGCTCGTCGGCCACGTGAACGAGATGCGGGCCGTGAGGGAGCGCATCGACGCCATCGCCAAGCACACCATGGAAGAGGAGGGCGTGGAGATCGCATACAAGGTGGGGACCATGATCGAGGTGCCGCGGGCAGCGATCACCGCCGACGAGATCGCCCAGGCCGCTGAGTTCTTCTCCTTCGGCACCAACGACCTCACCCAGATGACGTTCGGCTACTCTCGCGACGACGCCGGCAAGTTCATCCGGGAGTACCTCGAACGCAAGATCTTGCCCGACGACCCGTTCCAGACCATCGACAGGACTGGAGTTGGAGAGCTCATGAAGATCGGTAAAGAAAAGGGGCGGCGCATGCGGCCAGACCTTTCGGTGGGGATCTGCGGCGAACACGGGGGCGAATCCCGCTCGGTCCACTTCTGTCACGAGATCGGGCTAGATTACGTCTCCGCCTCCCCGTACCGCATCCCCATCGCCAGGCTCGCCGCAGCCCAGGCCGCCCTAAAGGGCTGAAACAAACGGGGGAGGGCCATATGGCCCTCCCCCTCCCTCCAATGGGGCGCTACTTGGGCAGAAGGCTCCTTGCGCTCCCCCTAACCCTCCTCGCTGTAGCCTTCGCCATCTTCCTGCTCCTGTCAGTCGTCCCGGGAGACCCCGCCCGCCTGATCGTGGGGCCGGAGGCAACTGAAGAAGCCTATCAGGCAGCCCGAGCCCGCCTTGGACTTGATCTCCCGTGGCCGATCAGGTTCGGCCACTGGCTGGGCGGGATCGTGCGCGGAGATTTCGGCCGGTCTCTCTCCCTCGATCTCTCCATCTCCAGGCTCATCGGGAGCGCCCTTTCCGTGACCGTGCCCCTGGCGCTTCTCACCATGGCCACAGCCCTGATCATCGCCATCCCGCTCGGGATGGCCGCAGCCACGCGCCCCGGGAGCTGGCTCGACCTTGGCACCATGGGACTCGCCCAGCTGGGCATGGCCCTGCCTGAGTTCTGGCTCGGCATCCTCCTCGTGGGGTTCCTGGCCGTACGGGCAGGGCTCTTCCCCTCCGGGGGCTTCCCTGGTTGGAGCCAAGCAGGCCCAGCTCTGGATCACCTGATCCTGCCCGCTTTGGCGCTGGCCCTGCCCCGGGCCGCGTACTTAGCCCGCATGACGCGGGCCGCCATGGCCGATGTGCTCTCGGCGGGCTACATCCAAACCGCCCGGGGCAAGGGGGTCTCCGAACTGCGCGTACTGGCCTGGCACGCGTTGCGGAACGCCCTCATCCCTGTGGTCACCACCGCCGGGCTGACCCTGGGGCACCTCTTCGCTGGGGCCATCGTGATAGAGAACCTGTTCTATCTCCCCGGGCTGGGGAGGTTGGCCCTGATGGCGGTGCGGGCTCGGGACCTCCCCCTCCTTTCCGGGGTGGGTCTGGTGGTGGCGGGGTTGATGGTGACCCTGAGCTTCGCGGTGGACCTCGTCTATGGGCTCCTAGACCCAAGGATCAGATACCAATGAGGCGGCACGCAAGTCTCTGGGCGGGAAGTGCACTCCTGGCCGTGGCGGTGGGCCTAGTGTTGATGGGGTACCTATGGCTTCCAGCCGATCCCCTCACGCTAGGGGGGGAGCGCTTTTCTCCTCCCAGCCTCTCCCACCCCATGGGAACGGACTGGTTCGGCCGGGACGTCCTCGCCCGGGTGCTGGTGGGCGGGCGCACGAGCTTGGCAGTGGCCCTGGCCGCGGTAGCCCTGGGCGGGGCGCTGGGAGCCCTGGTAGGCGGAGTCGCCGGCTACTACGGTGGCCTCGCGGATGAGATCGGAATGCGGGCCACCGACTTCCTCATTGCCTTCCCGGCCCTGCTTTTGGCCCTGCTCCTCGCGGCAGTGCTCGGGCCAGGCCCATTGGGGGTGACCATTGCCATCGGTACCTTTAACGTGCCCTACTTTGCCCGCATCGTCCGCAGCGCGGTGCTGACGCTTCGGGAACAGGAGTACGTGCTCGCTGCCCGTGCCGTGGGCACCGGGGACGCCCGCATCCTGTGGCGGCACATCCTGCCCAACTTGGCCTCCCCTCTCCTCGTGCAGGTCACAGTGAGCCTGAGCGCCGCCTTGCTGTCGGAGGCGGCGCTCAGTTACCTCGGCCTTGGGACTCAGCCCCCACAGCCCTCGTGGGGCAGGATGCTCAAGGAGGCCCAGAGCTACTTCGCCCTCTCCCCCTGGCCGGCCGTGTTCCCAGGCCTATTCCTCGCCCTTACGGTACTGGGACTCAACCTTCTGGGGGACGGCCTCCGGGACCTTTTGGACCCCCGCCTGCGGCGCCTCACTCCTTGGCGGCAGCCGTGAGGTCCAGGACGTACAAGGGGTAGACCTCCACCCCGGTGATCCCCGCCTTCATGGCAAGAATCCTGTGCGGGTCCTGAATGAAGACGTTAACCGCGTCCCGGGCGATCAGGTACTGACACACGGTGTAGATCGCCTTCCTGGATCCTTCGTCCAAGATGGACTCGCCCAAAGCAAGGAGCCGATCAAGCTCGGGATCGTCCCACCCCCGGCGGAAATAGTAGTCCGGTCGGTCGGGGCCGTATCCTACTAGCATGGGGGCGGGGTCGAGCTTCCAGGTATGCCCGATCACCGTAAGGTCGTAGTCGGCCTGGCCGTAGACCCGCGCAAGCCACGTCCCCCAGTCCACAAGCGCGACCGAAACATGGATCCCCACCCTCTCCAACTGCGCGGCGATCACCTCCCCGGTGCGCACGTGGAATGTGTAGTTCTCTGGCAGGGTAAGGGTGGCTGAGAACCCGCCCGGGTAGCCGGCCTCCCTGAGGAGCTCGCGGGCCCGGTCGGGGTCGTGGGGGTAAAGCCAGGTCATGTCGGCGTAGTAAGAGGTGCCGGGCGGGATGTGACTCCCAATCGGGGTGCCGAACCCAAACGAGACGAGTTGGATGATCTCCTCTCGGTCAACGGCGTAGGCCAAGGCCTGCCTGACCCGGAGGTCGGAGAAGGGCGGCCNGGCCGTGTTTACAGCCAAGATCTGAACCAGGTTCTGGGGGCCGGAGACCACCTGGAAAGCGGGGTCCTTCTCCAGCCCCACCGCGATCTCCGGGGTAAGCTCCGCCACCAAGTCCACGTCTCCGGCCCTGAGCGCGGCGAGCTGGGCCGAAGGGTCCGGGATGAACCTGAACACGATGCGATCGAGCTTTGGAACCCCGGGGAGGTAATAGTCCTGGTTGCGCACGAGCACCAGTCGGTCACCAGGGCGCCAGGCCTCGAACTGGAACGGCCCCGTGCCCACCGGCCGGCGGGAGAGGTCCACGTCCGCCGGGACGATCACGGAATCTCCAAGCGCAAGCAGGGGCAAAAATGCAGGATCCGGCGCGGAGAGCACAAACCGAACTGTAAGCGGATCCACCACCTCGATGGCTACAATCCCCCGGTAGAACTCGGGGTGGGGATGGGCCGTGTCCTCGGCCATGGCCCGCATGAAGCTGGCGCGCACAGCTGCAGCATCACAGGGCCTCCCGTTGTGGAAGCGCACCCCCTCCCGCAGGTGGAACGTGTAAACCAGGCCGTCTTGGGATAGCTCCCAGCTTTCCGCAATCTGGGGGTGGAGGCCGCCCCGGGAGTCCACCTGCACCAGGTTCTCGTATAGGTTGTGATGGAGAAGGAGATCGATCACCGCGGCGGCGTTGGTGGTAGGATCCAGACCCGGCGGTTCGGTGGATACGGCCACGTGAAGCTCGCTCGCACAGGAGAGGAAGGAAATAAAAATGGCAANCCCTAGCGAAAGCACATAAGTTCTCAAGGAGTGTCACCTCCAACTTGTTTTTGGAGTGTCACCTCCAAACCCAAGGTTAACCAACCAGGGGATGGGGTACCAGTCAAGGGTTGCGCTCAGCGATGAGGCGCAGGCCCTCAAGGGTGAGCCATGGGTCCACGACCTCCACCTCCGAGGTGAGGGGCGAAACGAGGGTGGCGTAACTNCCGGTGGCGATGACATGGGCCCGCTCCTCGAGCTCAGCGCGCAGCCGGCGGATCAGCTCTTCCACCAGGCCCACGAACCCGAAGATCAGCCCGGATTGCATAGCGTGCAGGGTGTTCTTGCCCAAGGCGCTTTTGGGCACGACCAAAGGGACCTGGGGAAGCTGAGCGGCATGCTCCGCCAGGGTACGGGCCGCCGTCCCCAGACCCGGGGCGATGGCTACCCCCAGGAGCACTCCAGGGGAGGCCACAGCGGTGAAGGTGGTGGCGGTGCCGAAGTCCACCACGATGCAGCTTTCCCTAAAGCGGTCATATGCGGCCACCGCGTCGGCCACCAAGTCCGCCCCCACCTCAGAGGGATGATCGGTCCGGATGTTGAGCCCGGTCTTCACCCCCGGCCCCACCACCAGGGGGGGATGCCCAGAGAGGGAGGTGCACAGCTCCCGGAAGGCGGGAGTGAGAGATGGCACCACGCTGGCCAGCACGGCCCGCTCGATGTCATCGGGGGCGAAGTTATGGCCGGCGAAAAGCCCCCGGATGAGCACCCCGTACTCGTCGGCGGTCTTCCCGAGTACAGTACGGATCCGCCACCGGGCAAGCCATTCCCCCCGCGTGTATACCCCCAGGCCTATCTGAGTGTTGCCGATGTCGATGGCCAAAAGCATCGCGGGGCTATTTTGCCCCCGGGGTTGGGGATGTCCAGCTCTGCCATTGATGTGGATTTTTCCAAAAAACTATATATGACATTTTAAGCCCTTGGGCTTTCTTGCCCAGTTGCCAGGCCAGAGAGAAAGAAAAAGGCTGACAGCATCTTTACGAACTATAAACTTTTTGCAAAAATAAATATAGAGGAACAGTAGCTGGGGGGTCTCTCTAAGGCCGTCGGGGAGTTGACACCCAAGGGGGGTGGCTACTTGCAGTACGGTACTGTGCTCGTGCCTTTGGGCTTTGTTTCGACCGTCTATCTTTGGGCCGCCATCCGGCGGGCACGGATACGGAGGAGGAAACGCTGGTGATAGAAGGTATTGCGCTGGAACCAGGGCAGGCCAAGGCGCAGCCAGTTCCGGAACCGCTCATCGAGGTTAAAGACCTCTCCTTTTTCTACGGCCATGAGCAAGTCCTACGCAAGGTGAGCATGGCCATCCTCCCCCGGAGGGTAACGGCGATCATGGGATCATCGGGCTGTGGGAAATCCACCTTCTTGAGGGTGCTAAACCGCCTGTACGAGCTCATCCCCGGGGCCCGGGGAAGGGCAGGTCCTTTTTCAGGGACGGAACATCTTGGACAATGGAGTAGATGTGGCGGAGCTCAGGCAGCGCGTCGGGATGGTGTTCCAAAAGCCAAACCCCTTCCCCAAGTCCGTCTACGACAACGTGGCCTACGGACCCCGGATCCACGGGGTGCACAGGCGGGCGATCCTGAACGACATCGTGGAGAGGGCCCTGCGACGTGCGTCCCTATGGGAAGAGGTCAAAAACAGGCTTCGAAAAAGC
>MTNI01000001.1 GCA_002011415.1 Candidatus Acetothermia bacterium JdFR-47 | reverse complement strand
GTACTGGAGATCGTGCTCGAACACCGAGTCGGGGATCTCGATCTCCCGAAAGCCCAGGTCGTCGTGGAGGATGCGCATCACCTCGTCTTTCCCGAGCAACGTGGGGTTCAGCTTGACGAAGGTGTGAAGGCCCCGCTCCTCCAGGAGGTACCGAGCGATCTTTTCGATTTCGTCGGGGGGACAGCCGTGCATGGTGGACAAGGTGACGTTGTCCGTGATCCGGGCAGGTATCTCCAGGTCCGCAAACTGGGGGAACGTCCTCTTTAGCTCCGCCTGGATGTCGGCGATCTCCTCGCTGGCGTCGCAGAGCCGATCCATGAACCTGGTCATGGGCGGGCTCTTGATCCCCTCCAAGTTGTAGCCCACGGACATGTTGAAGATCGTGCCAAAGGGGACTTGGCCCTCGTACCCCAACACCCGGCGCAGGATGTGGATGAGCACCCAGGCCTTGATGTACTCCCCGGCGGACTGGGCAAGCTTCAGCTCCTGGGACCACTCCACGTTATAGCCCTCGTCCTCCATGTCGATGCAGGGCCGGGGGATCTCGAGCTCGTCCATGATCTGGACGGTCTTAAGCTCGATGAACCGCCCGCCAGAGAGCCAGGCGCAGACGATATTCTGAGTAAGCTGGGTATGAGGCCCGGCCGCCGGGCCGATCGGGGTTGCCAGGCGGTGTCCGAGGAAATCGTCGATAACGTAGGGGACATCGGGACGTGGGATGTAGAACAGGGAACGGTGGATCCCGAATATGGAATCCCGGGCCTTAAGTTCCTTTAGCATCCAATCAAGGAGAACCGGAAGTGGCTGAACTCGCATCACGTCGGACATGTCTCATCCCCCCAAGTGACCCTACGCCGGAGCCTCACGAACCTCGGGAAATCAGGCCCTCGAGGCGCAGCCTGAAACGCTCAGAGCTTGGCCCACAGCCCCTTGGCCACCTCCCTGGCCTTGGCCAGGACCTCCCGTTCCTCCAGGCCCTGCACCACCCCGTCCCACAGCCGCGCCTCCCCAGCGACGATCACCGCCACCGGACGGAGGCCCTCGGAGATGGCGGCGAACAGGACGTGGGAAAGCAGGCTCCCGGCCGAGAGGGGTGTGGGAGGGTCGTAGTCCCAGAGCACAAGGTCCGCCGCATACCCCGGGGCGATGCGACCGAGCTTGACCCCGAAGGTCTGCTCCGCCAGGGAGTAGTTGTGCCTGAGGAGCGCGAGCAGCGCCTCGTCCCCCATGGTAGTGGGGCTGCCGGAGGTGTGGTGGGCGAGGAGCCTGGCAGTGAGGAGCTCCCCAATGACGTCGCTGCCAAAACCATCTGTCCCTATCCCCACCTTAACGCCCCGGGAGAGCATGGCCTCCACCTGCGCCGCCCCCACAGCGTTGTTCATGTTGGAGCGGGGGTTGTGGATGACGCTCGCCGGCCGGGCAGCGAGGAGGTCGAGCTCCGCCTGGGAGAGCTGGATCCCATGGGCGAGGAGACTCCCTTCCATGAGGATGCCGAAGTGGTCCAAGCGCTCGGCGGTGCGGAGGCCGTACCGCTGCAAGGCGTCCACCGGGTCCTCCTTCCCCTCGGCGAGGTGGATGTGGAAGGGGAGACCCAGGGGCTCTGCTTCCCTGGCGGCGAGCTCTAGGGACTCGTCGGACAGGGTGAACGAGGCGTGGAGTCCCATGTGGGCGGAGGTCTTCCCATCCCGGGACAGCCCCTTGGCGAACTCCACGTTCTCCCGGATCCCGGCGTCCCGCTCCGCCTTCCCGCCCCGGTCCGTGACCTCGTAGCAGAGGTCGGCCCGCAGGCCCAGCTCGTCCACCACCGCCCGCTTGATCGCAGAGAGCGAGCCCTCGATGGCGGAGGGGGAGGCGTGGTGATCGAACAAGGCGGTGACCCCGGACCTGAGGTGCTGAAGGCCCCCGACCATGGCCGACCAATAGACTTCTTCCAGGTTCAAGACCCGATCAAGCTTCCACCACAGCTGCTCCAGTATCTCCCGGAAGCTCGTGGGGGAGAACTCAGCAAGGGGCATCCCCCGGGCCAACGATGAGTAGAGGTGCGCGTGCGCGTTCACCAGGCCCGGAGTGAGGAGGCGCCCCGCCGCATCCAGCCGCCGGGCCCCAGGGGCCTCCGGAGGAGTCCCCTCCCCCACGGCCTCGATGCGCCCCCCGCTGACGAGCACGTACCCCTGCTCGTAGAACGTCCCGAAGAAATCCGCCACTCGAGCTCGCTCGATTAAAAGCTCCATGGCACCGTCCTAAATACGAAGGGGCCGCCCGGGAGGGCGGCCCCTTCCCCGCAAGCCTACTCGGTGGGCTCGCCCGGCCAGGGGCCGACGACGCCCTCCACGGCCCACTCCATGGTGACCAGGGAGTCGGCGGACAGCCAGCACCCCTCCGGCACTCGGAGCTTGCCCTGCCGGTCGTAGATGGGGCCCTGGAACGGGTCGTACGTGACGCCGGGGTCACCCATCTGGTGCAGGCGGGTCATCACCAGGTCGTAGACCGAGATCTCACCCAGCATTGGGTCGTTAACGACGACTGCCTTGAGGTCATCCTCGAACGCTGGGTTGATGACCATGCCCGGTTTGGCGCCCACCTCCACCGCGCCCTGGGAGAGGAGCCACCAGTAGTCCACGTGCTGGAGGTTGGTGGGGTTGTAGATACCATCGTGCACCTTCATGAGGAAGTCCCGGTAGATGGCCTCCCAGTGCACGATCTGCCCGGACACCACGTACTCGGGGGCGAAGTCGTACATGGGGGAGTAGTGGCCGAAGCTGGGGAGACCGTGCTCGGCCGCCACCTGGACCACGGTGGGGGAGTCCTCGGTGAAGGCGAACACGTCGCAGCCCTCGGCGATCAAGGCCTCGGCGGCCTCCTTGGCCGCAGCCGGGTTGAACCACTCGTAGATCCAGCGCACGTGCACCTCGGCGTTCGGGTTGACGGTGCGCACTCCGATGGTGAACGCGTTGATGTGGCGCTTGAGCTCGGGAATGGGGAACGCGCCCACGTACCCGATCTTGCCGGACTTGGTGAGGGCCCCGGCCATGAGACCGTTCAGGTAGTAAACCTGGTAGAAGTCGGCCATGTAGGTGGCGGAGTTGGGCGCCCGCTTGAACCCGGAGCAGTGGGCGAAGATCACGTTGGGATAGCGGGCCGCGGCCTCGATCGTCTCGTCCATGAACCCGAAGCTGGTGGTGAAGATGACGTTACAACCCTGGGCCACCAGCTGATCGATGAACGTCCCCGCCTGGCCCTCGGGCACGGACTCCACGTATACCGTCTCCAGCCAATCGAATTCCTCATCCACGATCTGGCGCGCCTGATCGTGGGCGAACGTCCAACCGTAATCCCCGATGGGCCCTACGTAGATGAACCCAGCTTTGATGTTGCCCGCGGCCAAACCGACCAACCCCAGAACTGCCACTACAAACAAGCTCGCAACCAACCTGCGCATCGTTTCCCTCCTTGGGATAAAGCCCGGGATTGCCCTAGTCCCCAGCGCCGCTTCGCCCGGCTATCACCCCCTTCACTTCTCGCCACGGGCGTAGGGAACCCCCAAGGCACCAGGTGCCCCGCGCCTACGCCCGGCACCACCGAGCCCAGCGATGGCCAAAACCAGTATAGCAAAGGCGTACGGCATGAGCTTGAGGAGTTCCGGCGGCAGCCACGCCTGGAGTCGGTAAGACAGGTGGTAGAGCGCCCCGAAGAGAAGGGCCCCTCCGATCGCCTGGAGGGGGTCCCAGGCGGCGAAGATGGTGAGGGCAATCACGATCCAACCCATCCCCGCCGTCATTCCCTCCGTCCAGGAGGGGCGATAATCCACGGACAGGAACCCCCCTGCCACCCCAGCGAGGACCCCGCCGAACATGACACACAAATACCGAATCAGGAACACGTTCACGCCCAAGGCGTCGGCGGTGGCGGGGGATTCCCCCACCGAGCGGATGGAGATGCCCCAACGGGTGCGGTAGAGGATGATCCACAGCACCACCGCCAGGATGAGGCCCGCGTAGGTGAGGATGCTCTGACCTTCGAACAGCATTGGCCCGAGCAAGGGGATCTTGGCGAGCCCGGGTATGGTCACGTCAGGGAGGGGTTGACGCAGGGGGATCCCCTCCCAACCGCGGCCGAGGAGCCCAGCGAGGCCCAAACCGAACATGGTGAGGGCGAGGCCTGACACGTACTGGTTCGCCCTGAGGGTCACCGTTAGGAAGGCGTGGATCAGAGCGGCCACCCCTCCCACCACCGCGGCCACCATGATGCCCAGGCCCGGGTGGCCGGTGGACTGGGCCACGGCAAACGCGGAGAACGCCCCCAGGATCATCATGCCTTCCACCCCGAGGTTCACCACCCCGGCCCGTTCTGCGTATATCTCCCCCAGCGTCCCCCACAATAGGGGGGTACCGAAGGCCAAGGCCCTGCCTACGATTCCGATGAGCCAGCTTTGCCAGTCCATCGCTCCCCTTTGGGCGCCAGTCTCACGCGCCAGTACATAAGAAGCTCCACTCCGATCAGGAAGAACAGGATCAGGCCGTTGAACACCCCGGTCACCTGGAAGGGCATTCGGAGGGCTACCTTGATCACGTCGCCGGCCGCGAAGATGAGCCCGAACAAAGCGGCCGTCATGATGGCGGCGATGGGGCTGCCCCGGGCCAACCAGGCCACGATGATGGCCGTGTAGCCATAGCCCACCGATACCTGCACCGGGCTCAGGAGCTTGTGGTGAATGCCCCCTACCTCCCCCACGCCGGCAAGGCCGGCCAGACCCCCGGACAGGATCATCACCCACAGGCTGACCCGGAGGAAGTTGATCCCGGCGTAGCGGGCCGCGTCCGGGGACTCACCCACCACTCGGATCTCGTAGCCAAGCCGGGTCCGGGCCAGGATAAACGCCGCCAGCACCGCAGCCACCAGGCCGATCACCAGGGTCGGCCAGTGCACCCGGCTCAGGGGCAGGGTGGGTAACCAGGCCGCTTTGGGAAAGGTATCGGTGTAGGCGAATCCCCGCATGGTGGGCCCCTTCCAGGGGCCGTGGATGAGCCACTCCACGATGTAGATCATGATGTAGTTCATCATCAGCGTGGTGATGACGTCGTTCACCCGCAGCTTCACCTTGAGGAAGGCGGGGATGATCCCCCAGACAGCGCCGGCCAGAAATCCCACCACGAACATGGTGGGAAGCAGCCAAGGCGCTGGAATCCCCGAGTACAGCGCTACCCCAGTGGCTGCCACCGCCCCGGCGAGGAGCTGCCCCTCGGCCCCGATGTTCCAGAACTGGGACCGAAAGGCGATAACGAGCCCCACCCCGCACAAAAGCAAGGGGATAGTGCGCCTGAGGATCTCCATGAGCCCATAGCGGCTTCCCAGGGTGCTCTTGGCAATGGTGGCATAGGCGTGCCAAGGGCTCACCCCGTAGCCCCAAAAGATGATGGCCATGACGAGCAGGGCCGCGAGCACTGCCAAGACCGAGACCCCGATCACCGCGGCCCGGGAGGGCGCGAGCCGGCGCTCTAGAACAAACGGCCCTACCCTCTTCATGACGGCTGCTCCACTTGCCTTCGCTCACCCGCCATCATGAGGCCGATCTCCTCGATCTTCGCCTCGGAAGCGGAGACAATCCCCATGATCTCCCCCCCGAACATCACGGCGATGCGGTCGGAAAGGGCCATAATCTCCTCCAGGTCCTCTGACACGAGGAGCACCCCCACCCCAGAATCACGCTGCTTGATGAGGATCTGGCGAATCTGCTCCGTGGCCCCCACGTCGAGGCCGTAGGTGGGGTGGGCGGCGATCACCAGCCCCGGCTCGCCCGAGAGCTCCCGAGCCAGGATCAGCTTCTGGATGTTCCCGCCCGAGAGGAGCTTTGCCGGGGTACGAGGGGACGGGGTGAGGATGTCGTACTCTTCGATCGCCTGGGCCGCAAACTCCCTGACGGCGGTGAGCTGGAGGAAGGGCCCCACGCAGAACGGGGGCCGGTGGTGTTTCTTCAGGATCAGGTTGTCCTCAACGGTCATCCCAGGGACGATGCCCATACGCAAGCGCTCCTCCGGGATGTGGGCTACCCCGACGTCCGCGATCCTGCGGGCGGACCGGTTGGTGAGGTCCTCCCCGAGGATCGCCACTCGCCCCCGCTGGGCTCGTCTGAGACCGGTGATGACCTCCACCAGCTCCCGCTGGCCGTTTCCGGCCACCCCGGCGATGCCCAGGATCTCCCCGCGACGCACAGTAAACGACACTCCACGCAGGGCCGGGATCCCCCGGTCAGAGAGGGCGTGGAGGTCCTCCACCACCAAGGCCTCCTCCCCCGGGTGGCACTCGCCCTTGGACAGGCGGAACACCACCTCACGGCCCACCATCATGCGGGCCAGGGAGGCCTTGTCCGTCTCCGACACCGACAGAGTCCCCACCACCTTCCCCTGGCGCATCACCGTCACCCGGTCCGCGACCTCCATGACCTCGTTCAGCTTGTGGGTGATGAAGATGACGGCATGCCCCTCTGCCTTCATGCGCTCCAGGACCTTGAACAGCTCGGCCGTCTCCTGGGGNGTGAGGACGCTGGTGGGCTCGTCCAAGATCAGGATCTCCGCCCCCCGGNACANGGCCTTCAGGATCTCCACCCGCTGCTGCTCCCCGGCCGAGAGCTGCCACACCCGCGCCCGCGGATCCACCGGGAGGCCGTAGCGCTCGGAGAGCTCCTTGAGCCCTCGCTCGACCACCCGGGCCGGCTGCCAAAACGGCGTTCCAGCTAGGCCCAAGGCCACGTTCTCGGCCACGGTGTGAGGATGGACGAGCTTGAAGTGCTGGTGGACCATGCCGATGCCGTGGACAATGGCATCCCGGGGTGAGCGGATCTGAACTCGCTTTCCTTTGACGTAGATCTCCCCGNAATCGGGCCGGTAGAGGCCGTACANGATGTTCATCAAGGTGGTCTTCCCGGCCCCGTTTTCCCCGAGCAGGGCGTGCACCTCTCCCGCCTGTACCTCTAGGNTAACGTGGTCGTTGGCGAGCACCCCGGGGAAGGTCTTCACGATGTCGCGCATGACAAGCATGGGGGAAGTGTGGGAGGAAGTACGGACGAGGTTTTCCCCGTTTGTACCGGCCATGTTGGCGATACTATAGTGCCGAGAAACCAAGCTGTCAAGTTGTCTTACAGACTGACATGTGGTATATTGCTGGCTAAGGTGACAAGCGAATGCGTCTCAAGGGGATCAAGAGGTTCCACTACGCGAGAGACGTAGAGGAAGCCCTGTCCCTGCTCTCCGCCTACCAAGGCCGGGGTGCCCTCCTCGCCGGAGGCGTAGACCTGGCCCGCTCCGCTAGAGGTGACCTCGAAGGCCTGATAGACATCACCGGAATCGGCCTCTCCTACGTACGGGAGGACGGCGGGGCCTTGCGCATCGGGGCCACCACTACCCTCACGGAACTCCTGGAAAGCAAGGGCGCGCGGGATTACCTCGCTGGCTTCCTCAGGGAGGTGTTACGCCAGGTTGCGGTGACGCCCCTGCGCAACCAGGCCACCATCGGCGGGGCCGTGGTGTCCGCCCACCCCTGGGCCGACATCCCCACCGCCCTCGTGGCCCTGGGGGCCGAGGTGCGCTGGGTGGGGGAGCGCGAAGAGCGGGCCCCCGTGGAGGAACTCTACCACCAGCGCTTCCGAGCCATCTTCCGGGACGCGGTGCTCACCGAAATCAGGCTCCCGGCTTGGGAGGGGGCATTCGCCTTCGAAAAGCTCGTGCGCTCCGCCTACGACATCGCACTCCTCAACTGCGCCTGCGGCTTGGGCATCGAGGACGGAAAGATCGCCTGGGCCCGGGTGGCGGTCGGTGCTACCCCCCATCGGGGAAGGCGCCTCACCTGGCTCGAGGAGGGCCTTGTGGGAGAGGCCCCGCGTGAGGAGCTATGGAGCTGGGTGCGGGGCGAGGTGGAAGCCAAGGTAGAAGTGGGGACCGATCGCCGGGCGAGCGCGGACTGGCGCCGTAAGGTCGCCGGAGCGCTGATCGCGCGGACGCTCGCTCGGGCAGCTGAAAGGCAATCATGAAGATCTACTTTGAGCTCAACGGCGTGCCACAGTACCCGGAGATAGAGCCCGGGGAATCGCTCCTTTCGCTCCTTAGGCGCCTCGGGATGAAGTCGGTGAAGTCCGGTTGTGAGACCGGAGATTGCGGCGCCTGCACCGTGCTCGTGGACGGCCGGGCGGTGCGTTCCTGCATCACCTTCGCCGCCCAGGTGCGGGGCAAGAAGGTCACCACCGTGGAGGGGCTGGGGAGCGTGGACGACCCCCACCCCCTGCAGGAGGCCTTCCTGGAGACCGGGGCCGTCCAGTGTGGCTTCTGCACCCCGGGGATGATCCTGGTGGCCTACGAACTCCTTTCGAAAAACGATAACCCCACTCCAGAGGAAGTGCGGGAAGCCATCTCCGGGAACCTGTGCCGCTGCACAGGTTACGTGAAGATCGTGGACGCGATCCTCCTTGCCGCCAAATGGAAGAGGGAGGGGCGATGGCGCTAGAGCGCAAGGTCGTGGGGAAGAACGTCCGCAAGGTGGACGGCCTGTCGCTTGCCTGTGGACGGCCCAAGTTCACGTTGGACATGGATGTGCCCGGGGCGTTGGTGGGGAGGATTTTGCGCTCCCCCCATGCCCACGCGGAGATCGTCCGCATCGACACCTCCGAGGCTGAGGCCCTCCCGGGCGTGGTATGCATCCTCCACCACGGGAACGTGGAGAGGATCCCCTACACCTCCGCCGGCCAGGGATGGCCGGAGCCCTCCCCCTACGACAACTTCCTGTTCGACCGCAAAGTGAGGTTCGTCGGTGACCGCGTGGCCGCCGTGGCCGCCGAGACGGAAGAGGCGGCCGAAGAAGCCTTGAGGCTCATCAAGGTGGAGTACAAAGTGCTCCCGGCCGTGTTCTCGCCGGAGGAGGCCCTGGCGGAAGGGGCACCGGTGATCCACGACGAGGAGGACGCCGAGGGCATCTACGACGCGCAGCATAACGTCGCTGCGGCGGTGGACATCCCTGTAGGGGATATCGAGCGGGGCTTTGCCGAATCCGACGTGATCGTGGAGGCCACTTGCGAGATCCCCTATTCCCAGCACACCCCGCTTGAGCCCCACTGCACGGTTGCCTACTTCGACGAGGACGGGCGGCTGGTGATCCGCACCTCTACCCAAGTGCCGTTTCACGTGCGGAGGATCGTGGCCCGGGCCGTTGGCCTCCCCATGGAGAGGATCCGGGTGGTGAAGCCCAGGATCGGCGGGGGATTCGGCACCAAGCAGGAGATCATCCTGGAAGACGTGGCCGCGGCCCTAGCCCTAAGGACCGGCCGGCCGGTGAAGCTCTCCTACACCCGGGAGGAGGAGTTCGTCTGCGCCCGCACCCGCCACCCCATGCGGGTGCGCGTGAAATTGGGCGCGAAGAAGGACGGAACCCTCCATGCCATCGAAATGGAGCCCTGTCCAACACCGGGGCCTATGGGGCCCACTCCCTGACCGTGCTCTCCAACACCGGCTCCAAGACCCTGCCCCTCTACAACAAAGCGCCGCATCTATGGTTCCACGGCCAAGCGGTGTACACCAACCTGCCGGTGGCCGGGGCCTACCGGGGGTATGGCGCCACCCAGGGGTACTTCGCCCTCGAGGTGGCGATGGACGAGCTCGCCGAGCGGCTGGGTATGGACCCGGTNGAACTGCGCCTCAAGAACCACATCCGGGCCGGGGAGACCTCCCCNATCTTCGAGAAGATCGGCGAAGGCCGCGAGGGGAAGCCCCAGATCGTGCGCTCCTGCGCCCTTGNGGAGTGCCTCAANGTGGGCGCGGAGAGGATCGGGTGGGCGGAAAANCGAGGGAAGAAGCGCCGGGAGGGCCCTTGGGTCTATGGGGTGGGGATGTCCTGCTCCATGCAGGGCTCGGGGATCACCGGGATCGACATGGCCGCCGCCACCATCGTGATGAACGAGAACGGCTCCTTCCGGCTTCTCGTGGGAGCCACCGATATCGGCACCGGCTCTGACACCATCCTCGCCCAGATCGCCGCCGAGGTCCTGGGGGTTCCGGTGGAGCGGTTCTTCGTCTACTCCTCGGATACCGATTTCACCCCGTTCGACGTGGGTGCCTACGCCTCGAGCACCACCTACGTCTCCGGGACGGCGGTGCTCAAGGCGGCCGAGGAGGTACGCCGCCAGATCCTGGAGGTGGCAGCCGGGATGCTGGAGGAGCCGCCCCAAGACCTGGAGCTCGCCGGCGAGCGGGTGGTGAGCAAAAAGACCGGGAAGTCCGTGACGCTCTCCGAGGTGGGGCACCGGGCAACCTATGTGGTGGACCAACACCAGATCGCGGCCACGGCCTCGTTCGTGCCGCCGGAGTCCCCACCGCCGTTCGCCGCCTTCTTCGCCGAAGTGGCGGTGGACACTGACTGGCCTCGTGCGGGTGGAGAAGTTCGTAGCCGCAGTGGACTGCGGGGTGGCGATCCATCCGAGGCTCGCTGAGGGCCAGATGGAAGGGGCGGTGGTTCAGGGAATCGGTCACGCCCTCACCGAGGAGCTCAGGTTCTCACCGAAAGGCCGCTGCGTGAACGCGAACCTATTCGACTACAAGATCCCCTGCGCGCTGGACGTCCCGGACATAGATGTGGTGCTGGTGCCCTCGGAGGAGCCTACTGGCCCCATGGGCGCCAAGTCCATAGCCGAAGTTGGGATCAACGGGCCGCTCCCTGCCATCTCCAACGCCATCTACGACGCGGTGGGGGTGCGCCTCTGCCGCGCCCCGTTCACCCCGGAGCGCGTGCTCGCCGCCCTCAAAGGCCAGGAAAAGTAGGCCGCAAACCTCGATCTCCTCTGTGGCAGTACTGGCAGCCCTGGATCTTCGTCTACGGCAGCTGCTGGATGCACAGGAAGGGGATAACCACGACCTACACCTTGGCATCCAGGTCCTGGTGCCGAAAGAGTAAGGTAGGCTCGCGCGAATGCGAATGGTGTTTGACGTAGAAACCTATCCCCAAATGATACTATATGGGAAAGAAGATGAGATACTGCCCGCAGTGTGGCAATCTTCTAGTGCCTAAAGAGGTCGACGGGCGCGAGCGGCCCTCCTGCCCTGCCTGCGATTATGTCTTCTGGAACAATCCTGTTCCGATCGTGGCAGCCATTGTGGAAAAAGAGGACAGAGTCCTCCTAGCACGCAAAAAGGAGTGGCAACCAGAGNGGTGGGGTCTGATCGCCGGCTTTCCCGAGGCCGGGGAGACCCTAGAAACGGCTGTTATGCGAGAGGTGCGCGAAGAGACGGGTCTTGAGTGTGATGTCCTCGGGCTTGTCGGGGTCTATTCACTGACATCGGTAAACCAGATATTTATCGTTTATAGANTAAAGGCCAAAAGTGGACAGGTGCGGCTAGGGGAGGAGTTAGAGGCGCTTAAGGAATTTGGTCGGGATGAGCTAGCGCAGGTGCTGACGGATCTGCCACCGCGGAGCGGTGCCGCTCGCGCCCTACGGGACTGGCTCCACAGGTCTCAACATCGGGCTAGTTCTAACCCACTTCCGCCGGTTTAAAACTGCAAGAGGTGTTTTCTTGACAGCCAATACAACGTCTGACCCCGTCCACGGAGATCGTTTTCACCCTCAAAGTCACTCAGCGCCTACCTTGGTCCTCTTTCGTCGTCGCTGGCAAACACACACCTGGGGAAGTGCTTACCCCCAGGGAAGGTTGGGCTCATCCCTGCTCCGGCGCTTTCACAAGCCGAGCTCCAACCCCAGGCCGATGCTCCAGATGCCGTTGAAGTTGTCCACCTCCAAAAGCAGCCGCGCCGTGTCCGACACGCGCAGGTGGAGCCCGGCGGCGAACTGGTGCCATACGGTGAAATCCTCCGCGGCAAGAGGGAAGATCGGACGATACACAAAGTAAAGCGGTAGCACTCTCAGGTTGCTATCGAGGTAAACGCTCCCCTGCACCCCCCAACCGGCCATGGGGACGCTCCACCCTCCGCCAAAGCCCACTGCGAGGGCAAACGCCCCCGGCTCATCAAACACCGAAACCTTGAGGTCGGTCACCACCCCCAAGAAGCCGGGCTGCCCGCCAGCGGCGGAGATCATGATCCCGCTTTGGAGGCCGAGCTCGACCCCGTCCGAGATGCCGGCCGCCAGCCGCGCCTGGGGGGTGAGAATCGGGTTGGGTTCCCCGCCCCCCAACGCCACGTTCAATAGCCCCATGCCCAGGGTCAGCGCCACGTCCCCCCGGCGTAGGGTACGCGCCGTCTGAAACACGTTGAAAAAACACCCGGAGAGCAGGAACGTGGAGATAAGAAGCCCCACCATAAGTACCGCACGCACGCTCGTCTTCATGAAGCACCTCCTAGCTCCACTATACCAAGCCGGCAAAGCAGAAACCGAGGGAACCTCTTCTTATACAATAAACTTGACACACATGTAATCTAATATAAACTAATTGCAGTCGAGGAGTGTCGAAAAGGCAAACCCGGGGCAACCCGGGGGCGCAAAGCCGACGGGCCTCGATGAGAGGCGGCCGGGCTGCCGAAACACTCCCAATGTAAAAACCTTTACATTGGGGGTGTTTTACTATGAGGAAGCTATGGATTTTCGGGGCACTACTGGGAACAATGGCGAGTGTAGGTTTTGTGGGTATGGGCGGGATGAGTGTGGGGGCTGGTGATCCAGCCTCCGCCAACTTGGACGTCGCCGTTCTATGGGACGCTTACAACTGGATCATCCTCTACATCCCGTCCAGCGACATGGCCATTGATCTTGGCACCATAACCCCCGACCTCTATGATCCGGAAACCGACACCTGGACTCCGCTCACCGACTCCGGCGGGCCGCGGAAAGTGGTCGTGGTGACCAACAACCCTGGGGGGTTCCAGCTCCAGATCAGCGCGGTGCTGGTTGCCTATCCGGCGGACCACGGCAACCCCTCCGGGATCCTCGCCCGGTTGACGCTGACCAGCGCTGATCTGGGATTCTCTGACGCAGAGCTAAGCGGAACCCTAACCCGCAACGGGGGTCGGGGGCGGTTCGTGGCAGATGACATCGTGTACGAGTTCACCCCCAGCTTCGACGACACCCCGGGGGACTATTCGGTGATTATCACCTACACCGCCACCGCTCAGTAAAGCCGGTTCCGGTTGAAACCAGGGAGGGCGGGCAAGTGCCCGCCCTCCCTCATGTCAACGGGTCAAATTCCCTGCGGGCCTGAACACCTGGTCCCGGTAGTAGCGCAGTTCCTCCAGGGAATCCAGATGTCGGACAGGGCCCGGTGACGAGACGCTCGCTTGTGCTTTAGCGCTTTGTCCGGGAACCAGCGCACCACCAGCTCCTTGATGGAGCTCACGTCCACGTGCCGGTAGCTCAGGTGTGCGCTGAGGCGGGGCATGTAGCGCACTAGGAACCTGCGGTCGAGACAGATTGAGCTCCCGCACAGGGGGCAGGCCTTGGGAGGGCAATACTGTTTGAGGAACGCGAGCGTCTCCTCCTCCGCCTGGGGCAGACTCACGGTGGAACGCCGCACCTCCGCGAGGAGCCCTGAGGACTCGTGCTGTTTCTTGGCCCAGGGGTCCATAGACTCGAGCACTTCCNCGGGCTGATGAATCACGAGGTTCGGGCCCTCGGCGATCACGTTCAGGTCCTTGTCGGTGATCAGGGTGGCGATCTCCAGGATCACGCACGACTCCGGGTCAAGACCGGTGGTTTCGAGATCGAGCCAAACGAGGTTGGTCTGATCGGACTTCCTTGACATCGATTTCCTTTCTAGCCCCCTTTGGGGAAGGGGCCCCTCAGGATATCAGGCCACCGGAAAGATTCCACCCAAANGCGGCCCACTAAAGCCAGCGGGGAAGTTCGGGCGTGTGTTCCCCCAGTCGGGGCGGAGGAAGCGGGCTTGGGGGAACGGCTTGGGGCAGGGGGCAGCGTACTGTCCTGTACCGACCCACCGCGGGGTGTTCNACTTCCANNAGGAGTCCACCGACCAGCCCCTCGTCGCCAAAGAGATCCGCAAGCGAGTTCACCGGGCCGGCCGGCACCCCGGCGGCAAGGAGCCTGGCCAGCCATTCGCCCCGGGGCCTTTGCCGGAATCTCTCCTCTAGGAGGGGGATGAGCTCCTCCCGGTGGGCCACGCGGGCCGGGTTTTCGGAAAAGCGAGGGTCGGAGGCGAGCTCCGGCCGGCCGAGAACCTGACACAGGGCCCGGAACTGCCCGTCCGTGCCCACGGCCACCATGATGAGGCCGTCCGCGGNGGGGAACGTCTGATAGGGGACGATATGTGGATGGGCGGTGCCCAGGCGCTGCGGCTCCTCCCCCGTGAGGAGGAAGGCCTGGCCCACGTTTACCAGGGCCGCCACTGAGCAGTGGGAAAGCGCGATCTCAAGCTCGCCTCCCTCCCCGGTCCGCTCCCGGGAAAACAAGGCAGCCAGGGCCCCGGACAGGGCGGCCCAAGCGGCAAGCACGTCCACGATGGCCACCCCCACCTTGACCGGCCGGTCCCCCTCCCCGGTAATGGCCATCAGGCCCCCCATGGCCTGGATCAGGGCGTCGAAGCCAGGTCGGTCGTGGTAGGGGCCGGGGCCAAAACCGGAGATGGCGATGTAGACAACCCGGGGATTGACCTCCCGCACTTCGGCGTAGGAAAGGCCCAGACGCTTGGCGCTTGCGGGGAGGAAGTTATGAACGAGGACGTCGCTTTTTGCGATGAGGCGGCGGAGGATCCCCTGCCCCTCCTCGCTTGCCAGGTCCAGGGTGATCCCGTACTTGCCGCGGTTCACAGCCAAGAAGTAGGCGGACTCCCCGGCCACGAACGGCGGCCCCCAGCGGCGGGTCTCGTCTCCCATCCCAGGCCGCTCCACCTTGATCACCTCGGCGCCCAAGTCGGCCATCCACATAGTGGCCAGGGGGCCGGCCAGGATGCGGGATAGATCAAGGACGCGTATCCCTTCCATGGGCTTCATCACTGGCCAAACAGAGGGAGCTCCCCTTGCCCTTCCTCCACGGGAATCCTGATCTCGCCGTACACCCCGTCGTAGCCAGGGCGGATCTCGAGCTCCCCAGCCCGTACCTTGCGGATGGCAGTGAGGATCTTGGGCGGGGTGGCAGGGGCGAGCTCCTCCTCCGGAAGATCGAGAAGGATCCGGAACTCGCTTCCGAAGTGGGTGACCAGGCGTATGTACTCCTCCTGCACGCCCTTGGTAGCCCGGCCCAGCCTCAGGACCTGGGCGATGATCTCCTCCAAGGGGACGAGGGACCGGTAGGGAATAGCGGATGGAGGTACAAAGCCCTCCGGCCGATCAGCCAAAGCCTCCACCCGGTGCATCACTCCCACGGTGAGGGGACGGCCGCACATGGGGCAGCGGCCCCCGCTGGCCTGGGTTTCCTTGGGGGAGAAGACCACCCCGCAGGCGCGATGGCCGTCGTAGTGGTACTTGCCTTCTTGGGGGAAGAACTCGATGGTGTAAAGGAACTTCGCCCGGTCTTTGCTCCGGATGGCGTCCACGAGTCCGCGGTAGCTGGGCTCGGGCAGGTCGAAGACGCACGCCTCCCGCCCGAGGCGCGAGGGGGAGTGGGCGTCGGAGAAGGAAACCAGGCTCACCCTGTCCAGGGCAGAAAGCCGCCAGTTCATGGCCGGATCCGATGACAGGCCGGTCTCAATGGCGAACACATGCTGGGCCGCCTTCCCTAGGGCCTCCTCCAGGGAGTCGAAGCCCGAGTTGGCCCCGAAGATGGAATACCAAGGGGTCCAGGCGTGGGCCGGGATCACCACTGCCTCCGGGCAGGCCCCAAGCACCGTGGCGACGAGGCGCTCGCCCGAGATCCCGAACGTGGGCCGGCCGTCCGCAGACAGGTTCCCAAGGCGTGAGAGCTCCCGGTTGATCCGGGCCACGGCGGCGAGGTCCGGGGCCAGGACCAGGAAATGGACCCGCCTGACCCGCCCGTCCTGGGACCAGATGGCCGAAAGCTCCGCGGTGAGGAGGAACAGCGTCTCCCCGTGGCGGTAGATCCCCTCCCCGGCCGGCACAAGGTTCTCTGTAAGCTCCCGGAACCAGTCGGGGTGGGTGAAGTCACCGGTCCCGAGGATGTCGATCCCCTTCCACTTAGCCCACTGCGAAAGATGCGGCAGGTCCATGTCGCGGCTCGTGGCCCGCGAGAAGCGAGAGTGGATGTGGAGGTCAGCGATCAACCTCATAACGTAGTCAGTATAATCCCTGGCGACATGCGCGCACTAGTACTTTATGCCTCCCTGACCGGAAACACCCGGAAAGTAGCCCAAGCCATCGCCGAGGAGCTCGGCGTCCCAGCGGTGGACGTTCGGAAGGAGAGGATCCCCGACTTCGCCAATGTGGGGCTCCTGCTCGTGGGGGACGGGGTGTACGTGGGACTGCCGTCCCGGGCCATGGTCCGGGCCCTGAAGAGCCTTCCTCCCCTCTCCGGGGTAAAGGCGGCGGTCTTCGGCACTTACGGGTCCTGGCCGCGGCAGCTCGCGGTGCTGGAGAGGATCCTGGCGAAGAAAGGGGCCCAGGTGGTGGGCCGGTTCGCCTGTCCCGGGCGGGACCTGGTCAGCTTCGGCCTGCTTAGGCACGGCCGGCCGAACGAGGACGACCTTGCGGCAGCCCGGGACTTCGCCCGCAAGGTGGCCGAGGGTAAAGCCTAGCCAGAGCGGGCCCGATGGTGGAGCTCCGCCTGATGAAGGAAGGCCTCGAGCCTTGTGCGCAGATGAGTTTGCTCCTGACCATCGAAGCTAAGATTGATCCAGGGGATCCCATAATCGCGCTTTACCCTGGCCGAAGCTGCGGCGACTATCGTCCCGGGCATACAGCTGAAGGGCATCACGTTGATGATCCCGTCAAAACCCTTGAGCGCGTAATCTACCGCCTTTCCCACAGTGAGCACCGGCTCCCCTCGGTACGCCTCCGAGATGTAGGGCTCCGAGTGGCTGACGACCGCTTGGGTTGGCGGCTCCTCGACTTCCCAGCGGGGAAGGCCCTCCCTGAAGGTCTGCGCGATGCGATGTTCATCACGCTGCAGCACAAGCCTCTCCAGGCGGGTCTTTATGTGGGCGAACCACTCGCCCCGCATGCGGGTATCCCCGAGCTTCTTGTAAAAGGTGTACGACAGCCACTCCCCCATTGGGGCAATGCGGACCTCCCCTCCCAGCTCTTCTATCAGCCGTACTAGGCCGGCGTTGCTGAAGGGATTGGCCCGTACGTAGATCTCGCCCACGATGCCTATCAGGGGGCGCTCACCCTCCCGCCGTTCTACCTTGAGAAAGCGCTCGACGATCTCCGGGAGGACCGCGAGGAGCCCCTTTATCCCCCCCTGGGCCAAGGCCGCCTCGACCCCCCTGAGCGCCTCCCGGTAAAGCGCCTCCGTCTCTCCGGGGCGGACTTCGTATGGGCAGGTCCGCCAAAGGAGCTTGTGCAGGAGGTCCACAGCGGCGATGCCATACCAGGCCGTGCGGCGGAATGCGGTCCCCAGGTCCTTGATGGTGTAGGCGTCATAGGCCTCAAGGACGATGAAGTCTACATCGTACCCAAGCCGCTTAAGGATCATTTTCTGGGCGGCGAAGTAGTGACAGAAGCGACACGGCCCGGTGCTCGTGGCCATGAAAAGACAGGAGCGGGTTGGATCGAAATCCGCTCGGCGCACGAGCTTCAGGAAGTCCCCGGTGGTGAGGATGAAGGGGAGGCACTCTCCCCCGGTGGCGTACTTGCGCCCCAGGGTCAGACTTTCCTCGTCCGGCGGGGGTAGGGTTTCCGCCCGGTACCCGAAGTGCTCGAGCGCCCCTGTCAAGGCGTAGTTCTGGTCCGCCATGTAGGGTAGGTAGATGGTCTTTTTCCGGTCGAAGGCCTCCCGGGGGCGGGGCATGGGGCGCGCTTCCAGGGGCCGGGGCCGTCGCGCAAGCAGGGCGATTGAGTCTAAGTACGCCTCGAGTCTCGTGAGGATCCCGGCATCGGCCGAATGTTCGTCGAGCTCGACCGTGAGGAACGGCTTCCCCCGCAGGGCCTCCCGCACGTAGTGAGCGATAAAGGAGTCAGGGCCACAGCCGAAATGGGAGAGGTACACGGCCCAAAGGCCGTCGCTCTTGCGCACGATCTCTGCCGCGGCGAGGATCCTCTTTCCCGCATGCCATTGCATGAAGGGATAGAGAGGATCGACCTCCACCTCCTCCCAGGGGAGACAGTCTATCGGGATGGGCAGGACCCCAAGTGCCCGAAGTTTCTCCGAGACCCCCAGGTTCAGCCCCCAGTCGCAGCCGTTATAGAGCCGGGAGAGGATCACGATCCCTGTTTCCCCGCCCGACACAAGCTCCAGGGCCTCCTTTCCCAAGGCAAGGAGCCCTTCCCTCGTGGTCTTTTCCGCCTCCCGGGCCGCTTCAAGCGCCCTCTCCGCTTGCCTTTGACTTCCCCCAAGGTGACGGGCAAGGGATAGAAGCTCCTTTCGGATCAGCTCCTCCTGGTAGAAGTGGAGCGGGACGGTGATCGCCTCCACGCCGAGGGAGGGAAAATCGAACCCCGAGGCAAGCATGTAGGGCTGGGCCTGGACCAGAGGGCAGTTGTAGTTGGTCTTGGTGCGGGTGTTAGGATGTGCGGCGTCGATCAGGGCCGGGATGAACAGGATGTCCACTCCCTCGTCAAGTAGCGCCTCCACGTGACCGCACGCCACCTTGGCCGGAAGACACTCCGTCGGTGGGGCCCCTGCAAGGGAGGTGCGGACAAGCTCCTGGCTCGTCTCCGGGGAGAGCACAACCTCATACCCCAATGTGCGGAAGAACGCGCAGAAGAAAGGAAACAACTCCCACATGAGCAGAGCTCGGGGGATGCCAACCCTTCCCCGTGGCCTCCCGTGGGGTGCAAACCGCAGGGGCCCTGCAAGGGAAACGCCTTTGCCGTCGCGGTCGAAGATGATCTCACTGCGCCTGCGGAAGAGATCCGGGAGCTTCCCCTCGTCTTTAAGGCGTTCGTCAAACCGTCCGCAGCGGGAACCGTAATAGAACGGCGGTTCCCCGAGAAACCTCACCTCGGTAATTCGGCAAACGTTGGGGCAACCCCGNCAGGTGAAATTCCGGGTCTTATAGGGACGCTCCGAAAGATCGAACCCTTTGAACTTGGTCATCTCAGTATCTCCTGGGCGATCAGGGCGACCCCAAGGGCCCCTGTCACCTCGAAGTGCGGGGGGACAGTTACGCGCCTTTCGAGGAGCTTCTCGAAGGCGGCCACGACCGCTCGATTTCCCGCCACCCCCCCTTGGAACAGGATCCTTTTGCCGATGGGTTTGTCGCCCACCACCCGGTTGAGGTAGTTGATGGCGATGGAGTAGGCCAGCCCTGCCGCCAGGTCCCCTTTTGCCGCCCCTCGCTGTTGGTGGTGGATAAGGTCGGACTCCATAAANACGGTGCACCGCTCCCCCAGCCGGACCGGGCGCGGGGAGGAAAGGGCAAGCTCCACAAGCTCCTNGACCGAGATCCCGAGCCGAGCCGCCTGCTCCTCGAGGAAAGAGCCGGTCCCAGCAGCGCAGGCCTTGTTGAGGGTGAAGTCCACCACGATTCCCTCCTCGATGCGGATGTATTTGGAGTCCTGCCCCCCGATCTCGAAAACGGTGTCGACCTCGGGATCNATGGCGGCTGCGGCGCGGGCCTGTGTCGTGATCTCATTCTTTACCACATCCGCTCCCACGTACCGGGCCACGAGCTCCCTGCCGGAGCCTGTCACACCTACTCCATGCACGTCGAGCTTCTTCCCCACCTTCTCTCCCAGGACCCGTAAGCATTCCCCTGTCGCGCCCAGAGGATCCGCCCGGGTCCGGAGGTACACCTTGGCGAGGAGCCTTCCCTNCGCATCGATCGCAACCACCTTCGTGCTGATGGAGCCCACATCTATCCCCACGAACCCTGGGGTCCGTCCTTTCAAACCGGGGAAGGAATTCCGGATGGGCGNAGCCTCCCCCGCCACGAGGCGGCCGAGCCTTGCCACCCCGGCCTCTTCCTCATAAGCCGCCTGCAGGAGCCTCTCCCGAGCGTCCTCCCATCTGATCCCATCTCTAGCCCGTTCTCCAGCGATCAGNGCTGCCCCGATGGCTGGCATCAGGACCTGATGCTCGGGGATGACGAGCTCCCCAGGCCGAAGGCCGAGCACCGCCTCGAAGGCACGCACCATCCCCTGGTTCTTGGACACGCCTCCTTGGAAGAGGATCGGTTTGTGGAAGGGCCTTCCCTGGGCAACGTCGGAGCAGAAGTTGCGTGCGAGGGCCATACACAGCCCTCCGAAGATCTCGGTGAGCGGGGTTCCAACTTGCTGGAGGTGCACGATGTCCGATTTTGCGAAGACGGCGCAGCGGCCGGCGATATAGGGAGGATCTTTGGCCTGAGCGGCGAGCTCGGAAAACTCTTCGATGGCAAGGCCGAGCTGGGTCGCCTGCTGCTCNAGGAATGAGCCCGTCCCCGCGGCGCACTGGGTGTTCAAGGCGAAGTCCACGAGCACAAGCCTCCCATCCCTCTCTTCAAGCACCAGGAGCTTGGAGTCCTGACCGCCTATCTCGATGACGGTCCGCGCCTCCGGGTGGTAGAGCTCCACGGCCCGCGTCTGGGCCACAAGCTCGTTCACATATTGAGCGGGTAGAAGCTCTCCGATGAACCTCCCCCCGGACCCTGTGATCCCAGTGGCCTTTATCCTTTCGGGTGGGAACTCCTTGAGTATCTCCTCGAGCGCCGAAAGCACCGTCCGCAGAGGCGCCCCGTGGGATGGGAGATAGACCCCTACCACATCCTGGCTCTGACCGCCTACGGCCACCACCTTGACGGTTAGAGAGCCAATATCGATCCCAAGCCACACGCCTCCCNCCTCCCAGCAACACAGGGTAACCGCCGCCAGGGAGGGGGTCAAACCCTATCTCTTACGAACTCCTTGTAGGTCTGGTCAAGGTTCACCCGGTGGAGCTCTTTAGCGAGGCCGGAGAGGGCGTCCTCGGGGATGCCAAAAGCGGAGAGGGGGATCCTAAGCACCTCCCCCCGGTTTTTCCCTTCTGCCAAGGCTGACCGCACCGCCTCCTCCAGCTGCTCAAGGTAACGCACATTACATTCGATTGCGGCCTGGGCTTCTTCCCCTCGGAGGACCCGGTCGTGGCCCATAACGATTGTCTCTCCGGCCCAGCGGGAGAGGAGCCTCCGGAGTGTTGTGAGGAGCTCCTCCCGGTCCCCGGAGGCAAGGTAGGGAATCGGGATCACGGTATCGCCGGCGATCCAGATCCCCTCGTCCGGCAATTCCACGACCAGGCCGTCCGGGGAGTGGCCTGGGGCGTGGCGGAAGAGGAGGCGCCGGGCTCCCAAGGTGGGGGAAAGGTCCTGGGAAAAGGTGATGTTCGGNGCGCGCAGGGGCGGGGGCCGGTAGCCCGGNAGGACCCGCGCGAAGTACTCGGCCTCGATGGGCGCGGTCCGCTCCCAGAAGGGCCAGAACTCCCGGTGGGCGATCACGAGGGCCTCGGGAAAGTGGGCCATCCCGTAGGCGTGGTCCCCGTGGGCATGGGTGAGGACAAGCCAGGAGATCTTGAGGCCCCGTCCCCGGGCGAAGGCCCGGATCTCGTCGGCCTCCTCCCGGAACATGGGCGGGTCGACGAGCAGGGCCTCCTCCCCCAACGAGACGAGGGTGGAGAGCTGGCCGGCGAATCCGGCCGACCTGAAGACCCAGACGCCCTCCGCTATTTCTTCTCGTCTTTCGTCCACCGTTTGGCTAGCTTGCGTCCCATCAGGAAGGCGAACGCTAGGAACGCCACCCCGATCGCGATGAGGATCGCGCTCACGGAGGTGGGTGGGGTCTTGATGAGGAAGCCGATCACGAGNCCCACCAGCGCCGCCCCCAGGGCCAAAACGAGACTGTAAAGNCAAAGCGAGAACGTAGCCATAGCGAAAAACAGTTTACCGGCCCCCGGGCCCGAGGTGAAGTCAGCCAGCGAACAGCGGCACGTACCGGAACTGCACCACGTCTACCAGGCCTCGATCGGTGAGCTTGAGCTTGGGGATCACGGGCAGGGCGAGAAATGACAGGCTCATGAAGGGATCGGGAAGCCGCGAGCCAAGCTCCCGGGCCGCTCGGGCCAGCTCCCCGGCGAGGCGCTGGACCTCAGCCAGGGGGCGGTCGGACATCAGCCCGGCGATGGGCAAGGGCAGGGCGGCGAGCACCTCCCCTCGCTCCACCACCACCTGCCCTCCGCCAAGGCGCACCAGCTCCGCCACCGCGGCGCGCATGTCCTCGTCGCTTGCCCCCACCACCACGACATTGTGAGAGTCGTGGGCCACGGTGGAGGCAAGCGCTCCCCGCTTGAGCCCGAAGCCCCGTACGAGGCCCAGCCCCACGTTCCCCGTNCCCCGGTGCCGCTCCACCACCGCCAGCTTGAGGACGTCGCGGTCGGGGTCGACCACCACCTCGCCGCCTTTGACCCTGGGCTCGATCAATAGCTCCTCAGTCACCACCTGGCCGGGGACGACCCCGATCACCCGGGCGGGTCCTCCTCCGGCCGGGATGTGGAAGGAGAGCCGCTCCAGGTCCACGCGCACGGTGCTTCGTACCTCGGCCGCTTCGCAAGCAGGGAGCTCCGCCACACACCTCCCACCTTCGGCGACAAGAACCCCACCCACATAGACCTGCTCCACCTGCACGCGCGTAAGGTCGGAAAGCACCACGAAGTCNGCCCGGTAGCCGGGGGCGATGGCGCCGAGGTTGGGAAGACCGTAGGCGCGGNCGGTGTGGATCGTGGCCGCTGCGATGGCCAGTTCGGGCGAGGCCCCACCGGCGATCGCCTTCCTCAAGACGTCGTCCATGTGCCCCTCGGAGAGCAGGGTCTCCGGATGGCGGTCGTCGGTGCAGAAGTGAACGAACGGCGCCGAGCGAGGGGAGAGCAAGGGGAGGAGGCTCGCCAGGTTCCGAGCCGTGGTCCCCTCGCGGATAAGGATGTGCATCCCCGCCGAGAGCTTCTCCCTCGCCTCAGAAAGGTCCGTGCACTCATGGTCCG
>MTNI01000193.1 GCA_002011415.1 Candidatus Acetothermia bacterium JdFR-47 | reverse complement strand
CGCTTACGCCCCTCCGCCCGAGGCCGGTCCCTCACAGGCGTTCGAGTATCACCGGTACGCCCTACCTGGCCGAGTGGATATCGGGCAAGGGACCGTGGTCGNCCCCTACGTGGCAGCCGCGTTCCCCTGCGAGCNAGTCTACCGGTTCCAAGGCAGCGCGGTGGAGACGGTGCTCAGGTTCGTGAACACGGCCTTGCCCCTGCCGGCGGGGGAGGTGTGGGTGTACGACGAGGGGGGGAGCTTGTTCGTGGGCGCTTCCTCCATCGGTCACACCCCGGTGGGCGAGGAGGTGGAGCTCACGGTGGGGGTCGCCTTCGACCTCACCGGCGAGCGAACTAGGGTTTCCCATGCCCGCTTGGGGGAGGACCTCAACCGAGACACCTACCGCATCGNCATCAGCTCGGCCAAGGANGAGGCGGTGGAGNTTGAGGTGGTGGAGACCCTCCCTGGCACCTGGACGATCACCCAGAGCTCGCTCCCCTACGAAAAGGTGGACGCTCAGACCGTGCTCTTNCGCTTGGAGGTTCCGGCGGAAGGGGAAGCGGAGCTCTGGTATACCGTGGAATGGCGGTACTGATGATGGACAGGGAAGAGGTGGAACAAGCGCGACAGGAGTTCGCCCGCTTGAAGGAAAGCTACCGGCGAGCGGTAGAAGCGGCGCTGGCTCGAGTTCCGGTGCGGAACGGCGTCGTCTCCGTCCGGGACTTGTGGCTCGAGACCTCGCTCCCGGTGGACCTGATCGTGGAGCTGTTGCGGGAAAATGGCATTCGGCTGCCGCCCCACGTGAAACGGGTGGACGTGGACCAGCCGCTGGGACGGAGAAAGGGAGGTCATGGCAAACGAAGATAAAATCCGATTCGGAACTGACGGCTGGCGGGGAGTGATCGCCCGGGACTTCACGTTCGCCAACGTGGCCCGGGTGGGTGCNGCTATCGCCCGGTATCTTGAGGACCCGGCGCGGAAGGACTTGCCNCTGTATCGCGATTGGGGTGTGGGGTNCCGTCCTGCCTCGGCCGGGGCGGTCGTAGGCTACGATACGCGGTTTCTCTCCGGCGAGTTCGCGGCGCATCTCGCCCGGGCCCTGGCCNNGGCCGGTATCCCGGTGCAGCTGACGGGTGCGCCCGTCCCCACACCTGCGCTGTCCTGGGCCGTGGCGAAGAGGAACCTCGCATGCGGGGTAATGATCACCGCCTCCCACAACCCCCCCATCTACAACGGGGTCAAGGTGAAGCCCGAGTACGGTGGCTCGGCCACCGAGCATGTCACCCGCCTCATCGAGTCCCACCTCCCCGCGCGNGCCCCAGACTTAGGTGAGGAGCCCGTGGNGCTCGTCGAGCTCAAGGAGGAGTACCTCTCCGCCCTGCGGGGGCTGGTGGACCTGCGAGCCATCGGGGCGGCGCCCCTGCACGTGGTGGTGGACGCCATGTACGGCTCCGCTCAGGGGTATCTCCCCACCCTGCTACGGGAGATTCGGGTGCCCCATNTGGCCATCCGGGCTACGATTGACCCTCTGTTCGGGGGGAAGAAGCCGGAGCCCCTGGAGGAGAACCTGGTGCCGCTGCGGGCGGTCATCCGGTCGCTGCGGCCCAGGGCCCGCCGCCGCATCGTGGTGGGGCTCGTCACCGACGGGGACGGCGACCGGGCTGCCTCCATGGACGAACATGGTGATTTCCTCGACACCCACCGCACTGCCTCCCTCATCCTCTGGCACCTCATTCGTCAACGGGGCCTCAAAGGGAAAATCCTAAAATCCTTTGCNCTCACGGACATGATCGCAAAGCTCGCCGATAGGGCGGGACTTCCCTGCGAGGAGATCAAGATCGGGTTCAAGTGGGCTGTGGAGGGCTTGGTCAGAGGGGAGGCCGCGTTCGCGGGCGAGGAGTCCGGCGGTTACGGCTATCAGTTCCACCTCCCCGAGCGGGATGGGATCCTGTCGGGGCTCTTGCTCCTCGAGCTTGTGGCCGCCACCGGCAGGAGCCTCGCGGAGCTCNTTGAGGACCTGTTCGCCGAGGTAGGACCCCACTTCTACCGCCGACGGGACCTGGAACTCCAGGAGCGGGTGGAGATCGTGGAGTATCTCAAGGCCCGTCCACCGGAGGAGGTTGCTGGCCTCAAGGTGCGGGATGTGGAAACCCTGGACGGGATCAAGCTCCGGTTCAGGAATGGCTGGCTTCTGTTCCGGGCCTCGGGGACGGAGCCGATCCTGCGGCTCTACTGCGAGATGGATTCCTTGGAGGCCGTGGAGAACGTCCTGGAGGAAGCTGAGCGGCTTGTGAAAGGGGGGCTGCCGCTGTGACCGAGACCTATGATCCCAAAGTGATTGAGGAGAAATGGCGCGATTTCTGGCGTGAAAAAGGTTTTTTCAAGGCTAACATCGAGAACACGGAGAGAAAGTTCTACTACTTGAATATGTTCCCCTACCCCTCGGGGAAGCTCCACGCCGGCCACGGCAGGAACTACATCCTGGGGGATGCCATCACCCGGTTCCTCATCATGCGGGGCTGGAACGTTCTCAACCCCATGGGCTGGGACGCGTTCGGGCTCCCGGCTGAGAACGCGGCCATCGAGCAGGGGATCCACCCCCGGGAGTGGACGTGGCGCAACATCGGGGAGTTCAAGCGCCAGTTCCGAGCTTGGGGCGTGGAGTACGACTGGGACCGGGAGATCGCTACCTGCGAGCCTGACTACTACAAGTGGACCCAGTGGCTGTTCCTCAAACTCTACGAACACGGCCTTGCCTATCGGGCCAAGGCGGACGTGAACTACTGCCCGAGCTGCGACACGGTGCTCGCTAACGAGCAGGTGGTGGGCGGACGCTGCGAGCGCTGTGGGGCAGANGTGGAGCGGCGCGAGCTCACCCAGTGGTTCTTCAAGATCACCGCCTACGCCCAGCGGCTCCTCGATGACCTCGAAAAGCTCTCCGGCTGGCCAGAACGGGTGAAGCTCATGCAGGCCAACTGGATCGGCCGCTCCGAGGGCGCCCGCGTAACTTTCAAGTCCGAGCAAGGCGACCCGATCGAGGTTTTCACCACCCGGCCTGACACCCTGTGGGGGGCCACGTTCATGGTGCTTGCCCCCGAGCATCCGCTGGTGGAGAAACTCACCACCCCCGAGCGGCGAAAAGAGGTGGAGGAGTACAAGGANTTCGCCGCCCGCCAGACCGAGGTGGAGCGCCTGTCCACCGAGAAGGAGAAGACCGGTGTCTTCATCGGGGCCTACGCGATCAACCCGGTGAACGGGGCTAAAATCCCGATCTGGATCTCAGACTACGTCCTAATGACCTACGGGACCGGGGCCATCATGGCCGTTCCCGCCCACGACGAACGGGACTTTCAGTTCGCCCTCAAGTTCGGCATCCCTGTCATCCCGGTGATCGCATCCTCTGGGGGCGTAGCCAAGAGCTACCTGCGAAAGGGCGCCTACAAGGCCGGGCTCCCCGCTGCCCTCGAGGAGGCGGGCTTTTCTTACGAGGAACGAGACGGCGGCCTCTACGTGACCCTGGCCGAGCGGGACCGGGCTCGCTACGTCGCCCTGGTGCAAAAGCACCTCCCCCCTGAAGCTTGGACAGAGGTGATCGGGGCGGGATGGGAGCTCGTGCTCCCCGATTCCGTGCTTAACGTTGGGTCCCTGGAGGAGGAGCGGGACGCTCTCACCCGGTTCAAGGAGCTCGACCCGGCTGCGGCGAGGGCACGCACTGTGGCCGAGTACCTGTGGGGGATCGAGTTCTACCGGGACGTGCTGTTTCATGCCGATTACGGCACGATGATCAACTCCGGCCCCTTGACCGGTACCCCGGGCGAGGAGGCGGTGAAAAGGACCACCGAGTGGCTGGAGAAGCGGGGGATCGGAAAATACGCGGTGAACTACCGGCTCCGGGACTGGCTCATCTCCCGCCAGCGTTACTGGGGCGCCCCTATCCCCATGGTGCACTGCGATCGGTGCGGGGTGGTGCCGGTGCCCGAGGAGGAGCTCCCGGTCCTGCTCCCCGACGTCCCGTTCATCGGGAAGAAGGGCCTCGCGGAGATCCCGGAGTTCGTGAACACCACTTGTCCCCGCTGCGGTGGGCCGGCCCGGCGTGACACCGACACCATGGACACGTTCGTGGACTCGGCCTGGTACTACCTGCGCTATATCTCCCCCAAGGACGAGGAGCGGCCATTCGACCCGGAGCTCGTGAACAAGTGGCTGCCGGTGGACCTGTATGTGGGCGGGGTGGAGCACGCCATCCTGCACCTCCTCTACTCCCGGTTCATCACCAAGGCCCTCTATGACATGGGGTACCTCGCTTTTGACGAGCCGTTCGCGCGCCTGTTCACCCAGGGGATGATCACCTACCCCGCCTACTGGTGCCCCACCCACCACTGGATCCCGCCGAGTGAGGTGGCGGAGGGGAACCGCTGCCCCCACTGCGGGGCGACCCTTGAGGTGCAGGTCCTGGCCATGTCCAAGTCGAAGAAGAACGTGGTGTCCCCGGACGAGCTCATCGAGAAATACGGGGCCGACACCGAGCGCCTGTACACCCTGTTCATGGGCCCGCCGGAGCGGGACATCGAGTGGTCCGAGGAGGGGGTGCGGGGGGCGTGGCGGTTCCTCACGCGCCTGTGGGGGCTGGTGGTGGAGGAGCTTCCCCACATCCGGGACGTGCGCGAGCCACCCGACCCGGCGGGTTTCGACCCCCGGGCGCGGGAGCTGTGGCGCAAGCTCCACGCCACCATCAAGAAGGTCACCGAGGAGTTCGAGGGGCGGCTGGGGATGAACACGGCCATTGCTGCCTTGATGGAGCTCACCAACGCCCTCTCGGACTACCTCTCCCAGGGTGAGCCGGATCCCAGGCTGGTGCGGGCGGTGGTGCGGAACCTGATCCTGCTCCTCTCTCCTTTCACGCCGTTCATCTGCGAGGAGCTGTGGAGTCGCCTGGGGGAGGGGAAGTCGGTGCTCGAGACCCCGTGGCCAGAGCACGACGAGGCGGCCCTGGCTGCGGGCGAGGTGGAGATCCCGGTGCAGATAAACGGCAAGGTACGGGTGCGTCTCAAGCTCCCAAGCACGGTCGCCTCTGACCAAAGGGCCTTGGAGGAGGCGGTCCTGGCGGACCCGACCGTGAAGGCGCGCCTTGCGGGGAAGGAGATCCGCCGGGTGATCGCCGTCCCCGGGAAGCTCGTTTCCATCGTGGTGAAATGAGGCAAGCCGTATTCCTCGATCGAGACGGCGTCCTGATCCGCCAAGTGGAAGGCTACCTCACTCGGGCCGAGGACATGGAGCTCCTCCCCGGAGCGGCCGAGGCCGTGGCGAAGCTCAGGGCCGCGGGGTTCCTCGCGGTGGTGGTGACCAACCAGGCCGGGGTGGCCAAGGGCCACCTCTCCGAGGCCGAGCTTGAAGGGCTGCACGAGGAGCTGCTGCGGCGCCTGCGGGCCTTGGGGACGGAGTTGGACGGGATTTACGCCTGCCCCCATGCGCCCGAGGACGCCTGCCCGTGCCGCAAGCCCGCCCCAGGCCTCCTCCTCCGGGTGGCGGAGGAGTTGGGGATCGACCTTGCACGCTCCTATATGGTGGGGGACGCCACCACGGACGTGGAAGCGGCCCATCGGGCCGGATGCTTCGCCATTCTGGTGAAGACCGGCTTTGGGGGAGGAGACAGCCGCTCGGATGACAAGCCCGATGCTGTGCTCCCTGACCTTGCCGCCGCCGCCGACTTCATCTTGAAGAGGGAGAGAAAGTGAAGGCGGTGGTGCTGTGCGCGGGTCTCGGAGAGCGGCTTCGCCCCCTCACCGACGAGACCCCCAAGGCCCTTATCCCAGTGGGAGGGCGGCCCCTCCTCACCTGGACCCTGGAGCGCCTGGCCCAAGCNGGGGTCAAGGAGGTGCTCATCAACTTGCACCACCTACCTCAAAAGATCCCGGACTTCGTGGGGGACGGGAGCGCCTACGGCCTCTCGGTGCGCTACTTTTTCGAGGAGGACCTCCTTGGCACTGCTGGGGCCCTGGACCCCATGCGGCCATTTCTTCCGGGCCCCTTCTACGTGGTGTACGGTGATGTGTTCCTGGACGACTTCCCCCTGGAGGCGTTGCCCAAGCTCCTCCGGGAGCGGGGAGGCATCGGCGTGATCACGGTTCAGAGGACGGACCGGCCACAGGATTGCGACATCGTGGAGGTGGATTCCGCAGGGAGGGTGGTGGCCTTCCATCCAGCCCCCGGTGATTTCCGCTATGGGGACTTGGGGAACGCGGCCGTGTACTTCCTCTCCCCACGGATCCTCACCCATCTCCCCGAGGGGGCGAAGTGGGACTTCGTGCGGGACCTGTTTCCGCGGGCGCTCTCCGCCGGGGAGACGCTCTGGGCCTATCCCTCGCCGGTTGAACTTTTCGACATCGGGACCCCGGAGCGGTTGGCTCGGCTCAGGGAAAGGCTGGTGGGATGATCATCTCCAAGACCCCGTTTCGCATCAGTTTCTTGGGGGGAGGNACGGACCTCCCCAGCCACTTCCGCCGTCGGGGCGGTGCGGTGCTCTCCACCACCATCGACAAGTACATGTACGTGGCGGTGAACGCCCGATTCGAGGATACGATCCGGGTGGCTTACACCCGCACCGAGATCGTGGAGAGCCTGGACGAGCTCCGGCACGAGCTCGTGCGGGAGGCCCTGAGGCTGGTGGGGGTGGACAGGGGGGTGGAGGTGGTGACCATCGCCGACATCCCAGCGGGCACGGGCTTGGGTTCCTCTTCCTCTCTCACGGTGGGGCTGCTCCACGCCCTGTACGCCTACACCGGCAGGTTCGTGTCGCGGGAGCGGCTGGCCCGGGAAGCCTGCCACATCGAGATCGATGTTTTGGGCCATCCCATTGGAAAGCAGGATCAGTACGCAGCCGCCTACGGGGGCTTGAACTTCATCCGTTTCAACTCCGACGATTCGGTGTTCGTAGAGCCGGTGATCTGTGCGCCGGAGGTGAAGCGGAAGCTGTTCGATTCCCTCCTCCTCTTCTATACCGGGATGCGCCGCCGGGCCGGGAGTATCCTGGCCGAGCAGGCCAAAAGGAGCCGGGAGAGAGAGGCGGCCCTGGACCGCCTGGCAGAGCTCGCGGAGGAGGGCCGGGAAGTATTGGGGCGAGGGGATCTTGCCGCCTTCGGCCGGCTCCTCCACGAGGGGTGGAAGCTAAAACGCACGCTCGCCTCCGGGATCTCCCGGCCGGAGATCGATGCCTGGTACGAGGCTGCCCGGGAGGTCGGGGCCTTGGGGGGGAAGATCCTGGGGGCAGGGGGTGGCGGGTTCTTGCTTCTCTTCTGCCCGGAGGAGCGCAAGGAGGCAGTGCGGCTGCGGCTTTCCCAGTTCGGGCTGCGTGAGTTCCACGTGGCCTACGAGCCCCAGGGCTCCCGCATCATTTATCAGGACTGGTAAGGAGCCTGATCACCTCTTCTATTTTCTCATTGCGGTTGCTTTTGGTGAGGCGGATGAGCTGGTCGCACTCGTGGCGGATGCGGTAGGCGAGGTGGTGGTTCGAGGCCCGGTGCACAGTGACGAGGAGGTTTTTCGCCTCTGCAAGGGCTCGCTCCACCGCCGCGATGAACCGAGGGGACTTGAGCTCCATGGGGCCCACCTCGTCCACCACCACGAGCTCGCACTCCTCGATGGCTCCCTCGATGGCCGCTGCCCCGATCTCCTCCAAGTCTTTTAAGTTCACTCGGTAGCGGCCCAGGCGCGGCCCCTCGGAGAGGTGGATGTGGGCGAGCACCCCCTCCTGACCGGTCGCGACGTCGATCACGGCAAACCCCACCCGGCGGCCCACCTTGCGGATCTCGTGGGTGATCATGCCGCCGCATTTGAGGGGGACCTGCTCCAGCACGCGCTGGACCAAGGTGGTTTTCCCCACGCCGGGATGCCCCGTCACCGCGATCCGCACCCCACTCATCTCCGACGGATTTTAAACGGCGCGCCTAAGGCGTGGTTTCATCAGGAAGAAGCGATTGGGAGGCAAGCTCAGGGCCTAGCTGCCCTGGCAGAGCCGGAGGAGCTTGGGCCACAGGGTGGCGGGGTCGATTGCCTCAGGGTCCACGGCGTACTGGATGAGGAGGCCCTCCAAAAGCGCCACCGCGAACACGGCCATGGCCTCAGCGTCCACCGGCTCGGGGCTCAGCTCCACCAGGTCCCGGGCAGCGGCCCGAGCGGCCTCAAACGTGGCGGCCAGCGCCTTCTTGGCCTCAGGGTCGTGGGTGGCGAGGTGCAGGAACAGGAGCTCCGCCCGGAGGAGCACCGGCGTCGCGAGCAAGGCATCGATCACCCCCAGGCCCCCGGCCTCGATGAGCTCCCAGGCAGAGCGTCCCTCGGGCTCGCCGGAACGGCGGATCCACTCCATGAGGTCATGCCAGGTGCGGAGCAGGGCCAAAAGCACATCTCGCTTCCCCTTGAAGTGCCGGTAGAACGTAGCCCGGGAGACCCCTGCCTCCCGGGTGATGGCCGCTACCGAGGTGGCCTCGTATCCGTGGGCGGAGAACAGCCTCAGCGCGGCCTCGAGGATCTTCTCGCGACCGCCAATGCCCTTTTTGCCCTTTGTCTTGGCCACACTGTAGCCTACCACTCCGGATGTGCTTGAGGCAAGCCGTGAGCGAGTGTCAGTTTACCCTTATCCTTCCGGCCATGACGGCGAACGTGCTCGGCCCCGTGTTCATCATCGTGGCCGTGGGCTGGCTGCTTGGGGTGAAGCTGAAGCTTGATCCCACACCGCTTGCCCGCCTCACGTTTTGGGTCCTCTCACCTGCTTTGATCTTCGAGTCGCTGCGCACGGCTCAACTCCCCGCCCAGGCGGCCGGGGTCGTGGCCGCGTTCGTGGCGGCTCACTATTTGGGCATGTTCCTCCTCTCCCTGCCCTTGCGAAGGTGGCTCTTCCCCCGAGACCAGGACGCCCAAGCGGCAACCTCTCTGGTGCTGGTGTTCGGGAACTGCGGCAACCTAGGGCTCCCGGTGCTGCTCTTCGCCTTCGGGCAAGCTGGATTCGACGTGGGGGTGGTGTTCCTGGCTGTCAACACGGTGCTCCTCGCCACCCTGGGCGTGGTCATCGCTTCCTGGGAGGGGAAGGCGTCCTGGGGCCGGGCGGTGGGGAACCTCCTGCGGGTGCCGTGGCCGTATGCTGTGGCCGCGGCGGTGCTGGTNCGGGAGTTTTGGGAGCTGCCGGTGTGGCTCTCCCGGGCCACGGGGCTCCTCTCCGAGGGGGCCATCCCCTTGCTCGTGCTGCTCCTTGGACTGCAGCTTGCCCGCATAAGGCCTCGGAAGGTANCCCAGGACGCCGCTTGGCTCGCCGCCCTGCGGCTCTGNCTGGCCGGCCTTCTCGCCTGGGGGCTGGCAGCCCTGCTCGGGACGAGTGGAACCTTGCGGGGGAGCCTGATCGTGGAGGGGAGCACCCCCACCGCGGTGAACAGCTTCCTCCTCGCCTTGCAGTTCGGCCGCCGGCCAGATCTTGCCGCTGCCGCTCTTCTCCTCTCCACCGTCCTCTCCCTGGGCACCCTTACCCTGACGCTTTTCCTCCTCAGCCCCACGGGCTAGCATCGGAGGAAGGGAGGCAAAGATGGCAAAGGTACTCATCACAACCGAGATGTTTCCCGAGGCGATCGTCCGCCTTGAGGCGGCTGGCCACGAGGTGTACGCCCCTGAAAGCGGACGCCTTCCCCGAGACGAGGTGCTGGCCCGCGTCTGGGACGCGGACGCCCTGATCTGTCTTCTCTCCGACCGGGTGGACGAGGAGCTGCTGGCGGCGGCGCCGCGCCTCAAGATAGTGGCCAACCTTGGGGTGGGGGTAGACAATGTAGACCTCGCTGCCGCCACTCGCCGCGGTATCCCCGTCACGAACACTCCGGACGTCCTCACCGAGACCACGGCCGATCTGGGCTGGGCCTTGCTCATGGCCGCAGCCCGCCGGATCGTGGAGGCGGACCGGGACCTGAGGGAGAGCGGGTTCCCAGGCTGGACGTTCATTNCCCCGCACATGGGGGTGGACGTGTACGGGAAGACCCTGGGGGTGGTGGGGCTAGGGAGGATCGGAGCCGCGGTNGCCCGGCGGGGGAAGGGCTTTTCCATGCGGATCCTTTATCACTCGCGCACGAGGAAGCCCGAGCTTGAGGCAGAGCTCTCCGTCTCCTTCGTCCCCTTGGAGAAGCTACTTTCAGAGAGCAATTTCGTGGTACTATGTGTGCCCCTGACACCCGAGACGCACCACCTCATCGGGGCCCGGGAGCTCGCCCTCATGCGGGAAGAGGCCATCCTGGTGAACATCGCCCGGGGCCCAGTGGTGGACGAGGCGGCCCTGGTGGCAGCGCTCAAGAAGGGCAAGCCCCGGGCAGCGGCACTGGACGTGTTCGAGCGGGAGCCCGAGGTGCACCCCGAGCTCCTCGGGATGCGGAACGTGGTCCTCACCCCNCATATCGGCTCCGCCACCTGGACCACCCGCAGGAAGATGGCGGAGCTCGCCACCCAGAGCGTGCTCGACGTCCTGGCCGGCCGGCGCCCCGCGAACCTGGTCAACCCAGAGGCCTGGCCAGCCCGGTGCTGAAACCAAGCGGGGCTCGGCGTGTATACTGATCAGGAGGTGATGAACGGATGAAGCGGACTTTGGTAGTGGCTCTCGCCCTGGTGGGGGTCATCGGTGCGGTGGCCCTCGCCCAATGCGGCTGCGTTACCCCAGAGCNAGAGAAGCCTTCNTGCTATTCCTCGTTCTGGGCGGGAGAGCCGATCAAGATCGAGCTTAGGGTCCCGCTGTGTTTCTGCTTCTGCTGTTGTTGCGAGACCCCACAGGTGCTCGGCTGGCGGGTCGAGGCCTGGGCCGACGGGACGCTCATCTACTCGGCGGCCCTCGATGCCCCGGTCGCTCCCGCTGAATTCTCTGCTACCTGGGACCAGACCGACGCCACTGGGGTCCAGGTGGCCGCCGGCTACTATANGATCGTGGTCAGCACCACAGCCGGGGAGTACGAGACCTATGCCCGGATCGTGGAGCGGCCCGAGGGCTGCTGCTTCTGGCCGTTCCTCGGTTCCTGGCCTTGCTTTGGGAAGCTGTGCGAGCCGCACGTGGTGCTGTCGCGGACCTGCATGTCCCCGTGTCAGATCAAGCTGTTCGTGGGGCCGTGCTGCCCATAGGGAATGCCGGAGCTTCCTGACCTTGAGGTGTTGAAGGACAACCTCNCCCCCCGGGCCGTGGGGCGTACGGTCCGGGGGGTCGAGGCTAGGTTCCCCTCTTTCATGAAGACTGTGGCTCCTCCCCCCACTGAGCTTGTGGGGAAGGAGCTCACACGGATCGGACGACGCGGCAAGTACCTCATCTTCGAGTTCTCCGGAGGGCTGCAGCTTGTGATTCACCTCATGCGCTGGGGCTGGATCTGGCATGGGAGCTCCTCCTATGCCCCCACCCGTTCCACCGCCTTTGTGCTCTCGCTCGACGACGGGACCGACGTGCGGGTGATCGAGCCCGGACCTCAAAAGCTGGCGCGGGCTTGGGTGCTCCCCGAGGGCGATCCCGGACCACTGGCGGGGCTGGGCCTGGAGCCCCTGTCGGAGGAGTTCACCTTGGCCGCCTTCCGGGATGTAGTGGTGGGGAAGCGTCGCCAGCTCAAGAAAATCCTCACCGACCAGAAATTGATCGCCGGAATCGGGAACGCTTACGCAGATGAAGTTTTGTTTGTGGCCCGCCTTTCTCCGATCCGCTACGCCCACACCCTGCGGGACGGGGAGATAGAGCGCCTGTGGCGGGCGACCCCGGAGACCCTTAACTGGGCCATCCGGGAGATCAAAAAGCGCATCGGGGACGGGCTCTTTGAGCAGGAGATCAGGGATTTTCTGTGGGTGCACGGCCGGGCCGAGAAGCCGTGCCGGGTTTGCGGCACCCCCATCGAGGAGATCCTGCTCAGCGGCCAGCGCACAGACTACTGCCCAGCTTGTCAGGGGGTGAACCGCCCGCCCCCCGAGGGCTAGCGCCGCATGGCCTTAGGCCTCTTCTTGGCCTTTCTCTACGCGGCGGGGACCTCCATGGTCCTTCCCACGCCGCTTGAGGCCTCCCTCGCTGCCGTGAGGTTGGCGCCCGCCTGGGCGGTGATCGCAGTGGCGGTGCTGGGCAAGTTCGTTGGGGCCTATCTCGTGTTCCTCCTGGGGGTGCGACTTAAGCGCTTGCCTTCGGTCAAGGAGTGGCAAGGCAGAAACCGCTTTGGGCAGAAGCTACTCGAGTTCGGGAAGCGGTGGGTAGACAAGTACGGCGCCCCGGCTTTGTTCTTTTGTCTCCTCATTCCCGGGTTCCCGGACACCGGGGCGGTTTACCTTCTCGCCCTGACCGGGGGGCGGCCGCTTGCCTTCGCCCTGGCCACCGCCGCCGCCGGCGCAGTCCGGCTCTCCCTCACCTACTTCGGGATTTGGGGCGCCACCCAAGCCCTGTCTTGAGCAGACCCCCTTTGAAGTTTCAAAGGGGGTCCNCAGTGGGTTTTTTAGACGTAACCCGCTTCCACCAGGCGGGCCCAGGTGGACTGCACGGCCCGCCGCCTGAGCATGCGGGAGATCTGGACATAGTTCCCGGTGGCCTTGTCTATCTCGTTCCAGGAGGGGAACACCTGGGTGCCTGCGGTGGTGCCCCTTGCCTTGAGCACGCGCTCCAAGATGGACAGGTACTCGGTGAGGCGTTTTCTATCTTCCTCCTCGGAGTGGCGCACCGCCATGTCCTCCACCCTCTCCGCCAGGGCCTGGGCCACCTTGACGTCCTCCTTGATCTGCCGTTCCGCCGCCTCCTTGTACTCCTTCAAGATCTCATCGGGGCTGATCCCGGCGGAGAGGAGCTCCCCTAGGACGTACCCCGCGATTTGCTCCGCCATCTTGGCCAGCGCCGGGAAGGTCTGCCCGATGTGGTAGAACACGTCCAGTGATACCTGGGCCATGGCCTCTGCCCCCATGAGCTTATATAGCTGGGTGAGCATGGCCACCTCGATGGTGTAGTCATTCGTGAACCGCAGCCGCTTGGCCACGCGCCGGGCGATGGCGAACTCCCCAGCCAGGGGGTAGCGAAACGCGTCGATCCCCGGGTAGAGCCCGTGCTTGGATAGGAGCTCGAGCAGGGGCCGGGCGAGCAGACGGCACACCCGGCCGCCGAAGATCCCCTCCCCCTGTCCCTCCACCAAGGTCACCCGGTCATAGTAGGCCTTGACGAACTTCACGGTGGGCTCCTCCACATGCCAGGAATAGAGGATGGGGTGGGTGAGGGCGACCACGAACTCCTTCTGGAAGTTCACGATGTCAGCGTCCACGTAGGTCACCACGTCGCCCGAGGCGATGGGCACGGACAGCCACAGGGCTGCCCCCTTGCCCCGGGGCACCCCGAACGCCCCCACTAGGCCGCTTACCCCGTAGCGAAGCAAGACCTTCTGCATGTTGCGGTCGAACTGGTGCACGACCTTGACGAAGAAGTCGGCGTAACCGCGGCGGGCCATCTCCCCCTGCACCTTGTANCGGTGCAGCATCTCCACCTGGTCGTGGAACAGGCCGATCTCTTCGTAGGCGATGCGCACCACCTGTTGGAGGACCCGGAAGTCCGGACGGCGCTCCGGCCCGGTGGTNCCGTCGACCACGATCAGCTCGTCCAGGTACCCCAGGTCCACGAGCTGGGAGACCTCGCGGAGGATGCGGTTGAAGGTGCGTTCCTCGAGGCCCCAGTCGCTTTCCCCCTTCACCTCGCCGAAGCGGACCGGGATGATGAGGGAAATAGAGATGGGGCTGGAGAGCCCGGTTTCGTCCACCACCCGGGTCTCGATCTTGTCCTGGATGCACTCCTCCAGGTCGAAATTACGATACGATTCGAGATCCAATACCCTCGCCATGTCGCTCCTTTCTGGCCGCGATGGCCTCTGCGAGGTCGTAGAAATCGCCGTACACGACCAGGTCCGCCGCCTGAGCCACCTCTTCGGCCTTGGGGTTGAGGGCGATCCCCAGCCCAGATTCCCGCAGCATGCACACGTCAACCGGACCGTCGCCCACCGCCACCGTATCAGCGATGCTTACTCCGAACCGGCGCGCGAGGACGTGCAAGGCGTGAAGCTTGCACACCGCGTGCCGGCGACAGTCAGGGGGGAGGTTTTTTGGGCAGGGAGGGGGGAGCAGGCGGCCGGTGAGGCGCCCGCCTACGATCTCCAGGCCGTTGGCCCACACCGCGTCCACCCCCAGCCGGCGGGCGAGCCGCTCCACCAAGGGACGCCAGGAGTCCGAGACCAGCACCACCTTGCCCCCGTTTGTCCTCACCTCACGGATCCACCACTGCGCCCCCGGGGTGAGGGGAATGATGTCGAACACGGCGTAGAGATCTTCCAGTGTCCTCCCGGCGAAGAGGCGGGCGATCCTCTCCGCTACCTCTCGCTCTGAAAGGCCCTGGTCCCGCTTTTCGCGGTCGATGGCGGCGAGCTCCTCCTCGAGCCCGAAGGCACGGGTCAGCACCCGCAGGGAGCGCCCCATAAGCACGGTACCGTCCATATCGAGGAGCGCCAGCACGCTCATCGCCTTCCCTCCAAGGCCTGCCTGTAGACGGCCTCGGTGCGCTCCGCCGCCAGGTCCCAGCGGAAGTTCTCCTCCACGTGGGCCCGCCCGGCCTTCCCCATGGCAAGGCGCCGTTCGTCGTCGCCCAAGAGCTCCGTGAGGGCGGCCGCGAGGCCAGCGATGTCGCCGGGGCGCACGAGGAGCCCGGTCTTCCCGTCCATCACCACCTCGGGTACCGCTGTGGTGCGGAAGCCCACCACTGGGACCCCGGAGGCCATCGCCTCCGCCGGGGTGAGCCCGAACCCCTCCCACAGNGAGGGATAACAGAACACGTCCGCGGCCCGATAAAAACGCGGGATGTCCTCGTCTGGGACAAACCCGGTGAAGGTCACGTGTTTCTCAATCCCCAAGCGTTTNGCCATGCCGGGGAGGTCTAGGACGTCGTTGCGTAGAGAGCCAGCGATGAGGAAGTGGGCGCTCGGGAACTGCGAGAGCACCTTGGGAGCGGCGGAGATGAGGAAGTGAGCTCCCTTGTAGCGGGTGAGGCGCCCTAGGTACAGCACCACCTTTTTGCCGATCAAGCCGTACTTCTCGCGGATCGGGGCTCCGTCCACCTTGGGAGAGAATCGCTCGAGGTCCACCCCGTTGTAGATCACCTCGATCCTGTCTCGTGGCACGAGGTACCGTGAGGCCAGAGCGTCGGCGAGGAAGCGGGACACAGCGATGTAGCCGTCCGCCCCCAGTCTCAGGGCGAGGAAGGTCCCCAAGCGCCTTCTGATCATCTTCACCCGCTGGTGGTACGTGTTCCAGTGCCTGATGGGGGCGAAGCCGTGGAACGTGAACACGTGCGGAAGGCCCTTGCGGCGGGCCAGCCCCCCCACGTAAAGGCAGGGGTGGTATTGGGTGTGCACCACGTCGAATCCAGCCAGGTGCGGCAGGAAGTCGCGGGCGTGGCGGGCCTTGACCTCCACGACGTTGAGACCCGGTGGGCACTCCTCCGCCCGCTTTGTGAACACGGTCACCGTGTGTCCCCGCGCCTCAAGGGCTCGGGAAAGCTCCCTGATGTGCATAACTTGCCCTGAGCCCTTGTGCAGCACGGTGCGCACAATCGCGATCTTCATATTTCCCCTCCGCTCACAGTGTAACGGAAGCGGAGGGGATGGGGAAATCAGAGGCGTTCTGCCTACGAGTTCCCTAAGAGGCCGGGCGTACCTCGAGGAGGAGCTCGTACTGGAAGCGCCGCCCGTGGTCCTGACAAGCCACGCACAGGTACCAGCCGCCCCGCATGTCGACCTTGTACTGGAGGCCGATCTCCCGCCCCGCCCTGATGGAGGCCACAGATTCGCCTTGCGGGTCGTACAGGGACAGGCTACAGGCCGCGTCCCCGTCCACCGTGAGGTCGATGCTCACCGTTTGCCCGGGGAGGAGGTTGATCAGGAACCAGTCGGAGGCGTCCGGAAGGGACCCTGGGCCGGCCCAGCCAAGCTCGCCCGTGTACTTCCCGGGCGCAATATAGGCCGCCTCCCGCATCTTCTCCGTCTCGGGGAGGACAGGCGCCTTGCCGGTGGCCACGAAGCGGGAGGGTTGGGAGCTGGGGGGTTGGGTGCTCCGGGGGCTTACAGGCCCTCCAGCGGGTGCTGGAAGGCGGCCCGCGAACGGCTCGCTCCATGTCTCCATGATGGGGCGCGCCGTGGTCCCGCCATTTCCCAGTTTTATCCGCAGCGAATCGCGCTTGAACTCGATTCCCATTCCCGGGGCGAAGGGATCTATCCTGACCGAAAGCTGCGAGCCCAAAGCGAGATCGCGGCGCGCCAGACATACCTGCCCGAAGTAGAGGCTAGCGTCCCCCCGCACCCACACACGTTGGAGGTGGATACGGTAGGTACGCCAATTGTTCATCCCCGGGGTCTTGATCCTGAGGCACAGCGGCAGCTCGGCCCCAGCCCCTTCGGCCCGGGCCGAGAGCTCAAGGAGAAGGTGTTCGCCGACGCTAGGGAGGTTGAAGAACTCCCATCGTACGTACCCCGACTGGGAAAGCAGGATCCCCTCCCCAGCGGGACTTCCCCGACCCCAAAACACATCGGGGTAGACCCACTCCGCTGTGGCTGTGATCCCAAGCGTAAGTGCGACCATGAACGCAAGCAAACCCCGCACCCAGACCTCCTTCATCACTCGAGCACCGCCCATAGCTCTCGGTCCTTCACGTAGCAGCCCCGGAAAACATACCCGTACGCCTGTCCCATCACCCTAAGGCGATTTGCCTCCGCTGCGAGCGCCTCCCGGCGCTTGGGAAGGGTGAACACGTCCCAAACGGTCTTGGCCACCCCGACGACGGCCAGCGTGCACGAAAGCGAGCAGCACGCCGGACTTCCGCAGTGGTCCTCGAGGTAACTTCCCACCGCCACCGCGACCCACGTGAGCCCCAGGTCCATAAAAAGCGTGCGAACCGGGTTGAGCGCGGCCAGGCGCTCGTAGACCCACATCATGGCGTTGTTCCACGCCACCTCGTTTGGGTAGGCGCTTCGGCTCTGGGATGGCTGGGGATCTTCCGTGGTGAACTCCACACGGGAAATCGCCTCCCAGGGGAGGATGAGGTTCCCCCGGCCGGGCACGGTGAGCACCAGGGCTGCCCCACCTAAGTGGGCCACCCGGCCCTCTACCGCGGTGCCGTCCCGCAGATGCACCACGTCCGCCAGGGTCCCCAAGGCCAAGGCCCCGAGGACCGCCACCGTGACCCCGACCGCCTTCACGCCGTTGCCTTTCACCACGGATTCACTTTGCCCCCGGCAGGGACTCGCCCCAATGGCCCATGAGCGGTGGGGGGAGGATGTGGAAGACTGGCCGGACGTCCCAAGGTCCCCTCAGGGGGGCCCGCGGGGCGGGGTAGGCAGGGTTGAAAGGCCGCCCTTTCGAGGACAGATGTCCCTCAGGAAACTCAGCCGGCGAACCCCAGGGCAAGCGCCCCCGCCCCCACCGCGAGGCAGTAGAAGGCGAAAAGGTAAAGTCGGTTTCCCGCGAGCACCCGGAGCAAGAGGTGGATGGCGAAAAGTCCGCTTGTGAGTGCGCAGCCTGCCGCGATCCCCATGCCCAACCAGTCGCTAGAGGCGAAGGGGGCCGCCGGAGCTTCCCCCAGCGCCAGGGCCCCGGCCCCGAGGATGGCCGGGATGGCAAGGAGGAATGAGAACCGAGCTGCCTCTCTAGGGGCCAGGCCGGCCAGGATCCCGGTCCCGATGGTGGCACCGGACCGGGAGATCCCGGGGAGGAGCGCCGCGGCTTGGGCCACCCCCACCAGGGCCGCGTCCGTAAGGCGGACTTCCTTTCTTTTCGCCTTTCCTTGGGCTCGGGCTGCGGCCAAAAGCAGACCCGCTGTCACGAGGAGCATCCCTCCGGTGAGGGTCACCGATGAGAACGCTCGCTCTACCAGGCCGCGGGCGGAGAGGCCCGCGACCGCGATGGGCAGGGTCCCAAGCGCCAGGTAGAGAAGGTAACAGCGTTCGGCCCTTCCCTCCCGACGCAGCCCGCGGGAGAAGAGCCGGGCGATGTCTCGCCGGAAGTAGAGGAGCACCGCGGTCAGGGTGGCGAGGTGGAGCACCCCTTCCAATACCACTCCAGGGGGATCGAGCCCGAGGAGCCGCTGGGCGAGCACCAGGTGCCCGGAGCTACTTACGGGCAAGAACTCGGTCAAGCCTTGCAAGAGGCCTAGGAGCGCGTAGCGGTACACGGCCCTCCTTCCCGGGCAGGGAAAACCCGATGGACAACGCGCTTGCCTCACAGGCGGTAACGCACTCGCCGCACTTGATGCAATTGGTGGAGTTGATCTCGAGGTGTGGTGTGATCCCCATGGGGCAGGCGCGGGCGCACACGCCGCAGCCAGAGCAGCGGTCGGCCTTGAGCCTAAGGCCAAACAGGCTTACCCGATTGAACAGGGAGAGGAGCGCCCCCATGGGGCAAAGGTACCGGCACCAGAACCTGGAGATGAGGATCATCCCCAAGAGCGTAGCCGCCAGCGTCCCCATGTGCACGAGGAACGGGGTGTTAAGCCCTGCCACCCCCAGGCCGAAGTAGGGGAGGGAGGCCTCCAGTCCCCCTGCCGGGCATAGCTTGCAGAACATGGTGTCCCCGAAGCGCCAGGCCGCTACCACCGTGCCCACGAGCACCGCGAATTTGAGCGGCGACAGGGCGTGCAGGAACCGGGCCTTCCTGAACGAGAGGAGGTCGTTCAGGGTCCCAAACGGGCAGAACCAGCCACAGAAGCCCCGCCCCAGGACAAGGCCGTACAGTGCCACGACCCCCATCCAGTAAAACGGCACCGTGCCACTGATAACCAGGTTCTGCATGAGCCCGATGGGGCACACGGTGACCGCCAGGGGACAAGCGTAGCAATGGAGGCCCGGAAAGATGAGATGGGTCATTCCGATTCCAGTGATCCCGAAGATCCCAAGCAAAAGTCCCAGGGATTGGGAGCCCCGGCGAAGGAGCCTGAGCCGGGGAGTGCCCCTCACCGGGCTGCTCCTTCCACCAGGGCCAGGAGCCTTTCCTCCAGGTCTCCGATGCCGAACACCACCTGGCCGGTAGCGGGGTTGAGGATGGCTGGCACCACCAGGCGGCCGGAGCGGTATACCCCGGCCTCCTCGGCCCGTTCTGGATCCTCCTCGGCGTCCACTAGCTCCACTGTGATCAGGGGGTTTGCGCGCGCGAATTCCTGGGCCATGACGATGGCATAGGGGCAAGAGTGACACCAGGGGGCGTGGAAGACCACGAGCTTCACCGGCTGGGAGAGCTGGGCGAGAGCGGCCCGGGTTGTCTGGGAGAGCTCGGGCTCCTCGTGTCGTGCCTCCTCGATCCCCACGCAGGAGGTGCAGAGGACCGCCCCGATGAGCTGGGCCTGCCTAGCCTGGCCCAACAGCACCCCCACGATCGCGGCCCCGGCCGTGAGGATGAGCAGGACCACCAGGGCCGAAACGCCCTTGCCGAGGAAGAGCCAAGCCAGCGCTGCCCCAACCCCCAGGAGCACGAGCAGCCACCAGGGGTTCCACGGCCTTTGCGCCGTTCTTGGGGCTTCTCCCACAGCGAGAGTGAACCCAAGCTCGTCGCTCATCTGAAAGCAGGACTCGCCGATGCAGTAGTGGTAGCGCAGGCGGAGCTTAGCCGGGGTACTCCCTTCCGGGACGCCCTCTTCCGCTTTGATCACAAGCGTGATCGTGCGCTCGCCGAAGGCCGGAAGCTCAGTGAGTTCCGCGGCCTCGGCCGTGACCCCCTCTGGGAGCTCGGAGAGTTCTAGGTGGACTTCCTCGGCGAGATAAGGCGAGGTGTTCCGCACCTTAACGGGGAGCTCGGTCTTCCCACCTAGGAGGATCCCCACTTCCTCCGGAAGGGAGATCTCCAAGATGGGTTCAGGCNGGCCGGTAAGCGTGGGGATTTCCACCTGGNGGGACGGCTGCTCATCTCCCGCAGGCTCAGCAAGGAGCTCGGCCACTTTGTTCTCGAGTTCTTCCCCCCGCAGATCCCGGTAGCGGATGATCCCTTCCCGGTCCAAAAGGAACGTGGCCGGGATGCCGAACACCCGATACATCTGCGCGATTCTGTTCTCCCAGCCCTTGCCGTCGTAGTACTGGGGCCAGGGNATGCCCTCGCTCTCGAGCACCGACCTGAGCTCCGTCTCGCTCGTGTCCAGGCTGATCCCCACGATCTCAAACCCCTGATCGTGGTAGCGCTCGTAGATTGCCTTCACGTTCGGCAGCTCGGCCATGCACGGCCCGCACCAGGTGGCCCAGAAATCGATGAGCACCACCTTGCCCCTCAGGTCAGAGAGGGAGAGCTCNCGGCCGTCGCGTAGGGTGGTGAAGGTGAAGTCCGGGGCCGGATGNCCGGGGATGAGCGGGAGTTTGGGGGGCACGTAGGGGGCCGGAGTGAGCTCCAAGCGGCTTCCGTCGGNGGCCACCTGGGAGAGGCGGAAGCTCTCCTCTCCCACGGTGAACGCCTCGTCTAAGGCAAACCGTTCATGGCCGTCCTCACCACCGTAGATCTCCCCATCCTTGTCCACGTCCACCGCGTAAAAGTCGCCTTCGGTGCCGAAGGTCCCGTCCACATCGCCGTCCACCAACACAAGGGTGTACGCCTCGCCTCCCAAGGTCACGTCGCCGGCGCGGGGTGCCCCCCCGATCAGGAACACGTAACCCCGTCCCTCTGGCCACAAGACCCCCAAGGAGTAGGTGTAGGGGGCTCCCCCGGAGGGCTCGGCGGTGAGCTTCACCTCCCACAGGTAAAAGCCGTTCCCCCGTCCTCCTGAGAGGAGCTCGTCCTCCGCAATCACATCATCGCGGTTAGCGTCGATCCACAGCCCGGGAAGCCCGGACGAGCTGACGCCCAACACCAGGGCGTAGTGAGCTTCCCCTAGGGATACGTCTCCCCATAGCTTCAGGGTGAGGTCCGGCCCCTGAAAGCGCACGTCCCTCTCCAGGGTGGGGAAAAGACGGAAGGGGACGGCGGGTTGGGCCCAGCTCCCCAGTTCTTCAGGGTTCGCCGGGGAAAGCGCAAGCTCTTGAGCTCCTGCCAGGAGGCCCATCCCGAGGACCAGGAGGGCGAAGAAGAGGTGCCACCGCCTCATACATCTCCTTTCCGGCTTGCGGCTCGGGCCGCCGCGGCCCGCAGCCGGGTAACGGACAGATCCCTTCCCGCGAGGGCGATCACGTCGAACAGCCCTGGACTCACCGTGCGCCCTGTGAGGGCGACGCGAATCGCCTGGGCCACCGCCTTCAATGGAATGCCAAGCTCAGCCAGGGCCTCCCGCACCGCCTTCTCCACCCCCTCTGGGGTGAAGTCCTGGCAGGCCGAAAGAGCGGCGGCGATCCGCGAGAGGGGCTCTGCGAGCTCGGGCTTGAGGAGTCCCTTTGCCTCGTCCGGCCAGGGGAGCTCCCCTGGGAAGAGGAAGGCCGCGGCGTGGGCCATGGCTACCAGGGTCTTGTTCCGCTCCCTGAGGAGCTCCGCCGCCCGCCGGAGCCGGGCTTCGCCCAGGGCCTCCACCTCCTCCTGGGAGGCGATCCCCTCCTGCACGATGTACTCGGAGAGAAGCCGCGAGAGGCGCTCGAGGGAGGTCCGCTTCAACCATTCGTGGTTGATCCAAAGGAGCTTGGCCTCGTCAAATACGGCGGCGGACTTCCCCACCCCGTCGAGGTCGAAGAGTTCGATGAGCTCCTCCCGGGAGAAGATCTCCTGGTCCCCGTGGGACCAACCCAGACGGGCGAAGAAGTTCACCAACGCCTCCGGGAGAAAGCCCCGCCGCCGGTACTCGAGCACGGACACCGCTCCATGGCGCTTGGAGAGCTTGGTCTTGTCCGGCCCCAGGATCATGGGGAGGTGCGCGAACTTGGGGAGATCCCGTCCCAGTGCCCGGTAGATCAGGATCTGCTTGGGCGTGTTGTTNAGGTGGTCGTCGCCCCGGATGACGTGGGTGATCCCCATGTCGGAGTCGTCCACCACGCAGGCGAAGTTGTAGGTGGGGGTCCCGTCCGAGCGTAGGATTACNAGGTCCTTGAGCTCGGAGTTCTTGAACTCCACCCTGCCCAGGAGCAGGTCCTCTACCACCGTGATGCCCGTNTTCGGGATGCGGAACCACACCGCTCCCTCGTGCTCGTAGGCCGCCCCCTTCGCGAGGAGCTCCTCCGCCGCCCGCCGGTGGACTTCGATCCGGTCGGTCTGCCGGTAGAGCTCATCCCAGTTGAGCCCCAGCCAGGTAAGGGAGTCCAGGATCTGCTGGATTGCCTCCTCGGTGGAGCGAGTGCGATCCGTGTCCTCGATCCTGAGGATGAACTTGCCCCCGTGGTGGCGGGCGAACAGCCAGTTGAACAGGGCGGTCCTGGCACCCCCGACGTGAAGATACCCGGTTGGACTCGGCGCAAACCGCACCCTTACCTCGGTCATGGTCGCCCATTGTAGCGGCGATCACCTACGCCCCCAAGGGCTTTTGTCCCCGCAGTCGCCACCGGCTAATATGACATGAAAGGGGGTAGAGATGGCGGTTGCAGCTTACGTACTTATTCGTTGCCGCGGGGGCAAGGAAGAGAAGGTGGCCCGGGAGATCCAGAGGAAACCCCACGTGAAGCGTGTGGACACGGTGTTCGGCGACTACGACATCATCGCGTACCTGGAGTTCGAGGAGCTTCCGTCCTCTTTCTCGGTGGCGGAGCTCAACCACATCGTCACTGAGGAAATCCGCAAGGTGGAGGGCGTTTCCTCCACCAGCACCCACATCGTGACCACCAAGTTCAAGGACGAGGCGTGAGGACTATGAAGCGCGATTTGATCTCACTTGCCGACTGGAGTAGTGAGGAGATTTGGGAGGCGTTGGAGCTCGCCGCTCACCTGAAGCGGGAGTTCCGAGCCGGGATTGATCACCGCCATATCCTGCCGGGGAAGACCTTGGCCATGGTGTTCCAGAAGCCCTCTCTCAGGACCCGCGTCTCGTTTGAGGCCGGGATGACCCAGCTCGGGGGGCACGCTATCTACTTGGGGCCGGAGGACATCAAGCTCGGCAAGCGCGAGACCACCGAGGACATCGCGATCGTCCTCTCGCGCTACGTGGACGGGATCATGGCGCGGGTGTTCGAACACGAGATCGTGGAGGAACTGGCCCGGTTCGCTACCGTCCCGGTGATAAACGGTCTTTCAGACCTCCTCCACCCCTGCCAGGCCCTGGGGGATATGCTGACGATCTGGGAGAAGAAGCGGCGCCTCGAGGGTCTCACCCTCGCCTTCATCGGGGACGGAAACAACGTGGCCCACTCCCTCATCAACGCGTGCGCCCGCCTGGGGCTTTCCTTCCGCATCGCCTGCCCGGAAGGGTACGAGCCGGACGAGGCAATCGTGGACTGGGCAAGGGGCCAGGGGGCGGAGGTAGAGATTCTGAGGGAGCCGAAGGAGGCAGCCCGAGGGGCGGACGTCCTCTACACCGACGTGTGGGCCTCTATGGGCGAGGAAGCGATCGCGGAGCAAAAACGCCACGCCTTCACGGGCTACACCATAGACCAGGACCTCATAGAGGAAGCGAACCCCGGGGCTCTCNTCATGCACTGTCTCCCNGCCCACTACGGCGAGGAGATCACCTACGAAGCCGCGCGGAGCCCGGGTTCGGCAATCTTCGACCAGGCCGAAAACCGGATGCACGCCCAAAAGGCAGTGCTGGTGCTCCTCCTCGGGTAGGGGGCGATGGTGGAACTCCTGCGTGAGGCGAGTTGCGGCAGTGAAGAGCGTTCGGATGCCCTGGTCACGTTGAGGCCAGGGGAGGGCCTCTCCCTCCAGCTCTCCTCCAAGACCGGCCCCATGTACGAGGACCGCATCGCCGAGGTGGTTCGGGGGGTTCTGACCAAGCACGGGATCGCCGGAGCGCAAGTTACGGTGCGGGAGCAGGGGGCCTACGATCACGTGATAGCTGCTCGGGTAGAGGGGGCGCTGTACCGGGCCACCGGGGGCGGGGAGGCGTTCTTCCATCCTCTTTCGGTCGTGGTCCCCCGTCGGGGGAGTGCCAGGGACCGCCTGCGCAGGACCCGTCTCTACGTCCCGGGGAACAACGCCCGGCTTCTCGCCTTCTGCGACACGTTTGGGGCCGACTGTATCCTCCTCGACTTGGAGGACGCCGTTCCCCC